>NZ_JAZKRK010000003.1:0-116669 GCF_036626455.1 Halodesulfurarchaeum sp.
TCGCCGGACTAAGGAAGGTAAACTAAAAGGTTGCCAGCTACCTCACCCGAGAGACGGTCCGAGCCATCATATCCGCGCTCGGACTCGACAGTTAAACCTGAGGATGAAATAATCGATCCTTTGAGTTTGGAACTGCGAAAACTGCTCCAGATGGTTTGAGGACTAGTATTCTCCTTCCCAAATTATCTGATCTGAAGAGTTATCCAGAACTTTAACTGTATCTCCATCACTAAAGCCGGAGAGATTTTCAGAGTCTCCCGGCGAAAACTCCGCTACACCGTCTTCTTCACCCCCATCACTATTCAGTACTGTCGCGTTTATCGTATCGCCGCCTTGGTGCACAAGATTCCCATCATCAATTGATAGACTCGCCTGGGGAGCTTGTTCTATGTCGCCTCCAATCCCCAGCACAAAGGACCCGATCACGGCCGCTAATATGACGGTAATAGCGACCATGAGGATGACTCCAATGACTGGCGATACGCCCCGTTCACTTGTCATAAATTCTGGTGTTTTCATGAGTTGACCTTTCTGATTGATGATTATTTACTTCAATTCGCTGATCTTATTCTTCTACAGACAATATCACGCTCCCAGTGGAGTTATCTACAACTGACACAGTGGTATTTAGATCATGAGTGCCAAAAGTAAGTTTTTCACCTGGCCCAAATTCAGCATCGCTGTCCGACGTGTTGAAATCACTTGAGTAAGAGAAAGTGTCACCATTATTTTTTACCTCAATATTTGTCAAATTAATGGTATCACCACCATTATGTATAATTTCGTCAGAATTGAAATCAACCTCTAAACTCGCCTGAGGAGCTTGTTCTATGTCGCCTCCAATTCCAAGCACAAAGGAGCCAATCACAGCCGCTAATATGACAGTAATAGCCACCATGAGGATGACTCCGATGACTGGGGAGACGCCTCGGTCGTTCAACTGCGTTCGCACGTCTTGTAGCATCACGTGTGTTATATGTAGTATCACCCTTTAGGTCTTTCCCAAGTAATCGCAAGGGTGGTGATTTTCGGGCAAAGACGCCCGCAAACGGACGATTTCGATGTGCAGAATGTCGGGAGTCAGACGAAAGTGTCACGTATGTATGACAATTGATGACAACAAGCTTGCCGTCCAAACGGGTGGGACCGTCTTATCGGTATGTAGTTTCGGTAGTCAAGATATCCGGACTCCCCCCAAGAATTGGTCGCGATGTTCAGGCAGAATCGAATGAGAGGGAAAATCTCAAAGCCAACAAAGACTGTCATTGATCTGCAGATTCCTGCCGCCTGGCTGTGTGACTTCGCTCCGGGGCTTCCCAGACGGTTCTTCTCGGATCCCTGCATTTTCGCGTTGGATCAGTCCTCCGGTATTCTCCGCCAACTTCCTCAAGCCCAGATACAGCAGGTTTGTAGACCTCGATCTGAGTCCCTACGGAAACTGATTGCTCACTCGACGACGGTGAACCTGTAGGTCTCAGTCACCGACTCGTCCGTATATCACCCTGTGACGACCAGCCGAATCTCGTACTCGCCGGGAAGCCACTCCTGGGACGGTGAAAGGTGGTCGGTGATAAAGTAGGTGTCGAGGTCGATCGAGGGGTCAAACATGTTCGACAACGGGATGTCCGCCTGGGACCAGATATCACCCTCCGGACCGGTCTCCGTCTCCGTGAAAATGAATGATTGGCCAGGATCTGGTCCCAGGAGCGCCCGTGACCGAGCATTGAATTACTGCTCAAGAAGTTGCCGTCCGGGTTCCACCACGCCCTTGCGTTTGTGAGTCCTACCCACAATATAGACCAAATACCTGAAGACCCCTCCGTACGGAGTTTGGAAAAACTCGAAGATAGAAAGCGTTTGTGCAGGTGTTCCAAATTCCTGGGAAAAGCCATCGAACATTAAGACACGGAAAATGAAGGGAGTATAATGGCACAAGACGTGGTAGGCGCGACTCGGGCGACGGGGAAGACGAGTACCCGAAAGCTCTTCGTCGAACTCGACGTCGAGTTGGCCGAGTCAAACCCCTGCCCACTCTGCAGTCTGGACGAATCGATCGTCGACGTCCGCCACCAGTTGGGGCAGCAGATTTGCCATCTCGACGCGCAGATGACAGACTCGTATTGTGAGTGTCCACACGAATGCACCACGGTCGAGCACATCGAAACCCAGGTCGAACCGGACTGTGCCTGCCCAGTTTTCGTGAAACATGGCTGTGTTCCCCAGGTCACTGAGAGCGACGATTCGACGGTGATCATCAAATCCTATCTTTCGGATCGCGAGCTATTGACCGACCTCATTGGCGACCTGAAAGCCGCAGTCGAGAGCGTCTCGGTTCGGCGGCTCAAACGGGTTGACACGAGAGACGAGTCCAACCGGGAGAAATTCGTCACGCTGGACCTTTACGAACTGACTGACAAACAACGTCAGGCGATCACCGCCGCAGTTGCGGCCGGCTACTACGAAACACCGCGAGAAGTGTCCCTCGGGGACCTCGCCGAGCGAATCGGTATCTCGAAATCCGCGCTTTCCCAGCGACTGAAAGCTGCAGAATCCAAGCTGGTGACTTCCGCCTTTTCCAGAGCGTCAATTAATCAATGACAGACAATTCTACGTTGGTAAAAAACGGAATTTCCTTTAAATATCTGCATACTGTAGCATGGTTAGAGACTGGCTCTGCACCCACTCTTTAAATTATGTCCTCCAAACACACCCAAGCGTCGGTCCACGCCGACACGGCTACTGAGAAGCCACCTCTGGTGGCCACACTTGCGATTGAACCGGAGCAAAAAATGGGCTGTCCCCTGTTCGAAGGGCACGACGACGTCGACACCGTCGAGCAGAACCTCAGCTTTGAGAATGAGGACACCGAAGTTGCGGGAGAAAGCACTGCTAACAAGGGAACCTGCAACACCGCGATCGCACAGGAGGACGGCGAGGAAACCGATCAGTATCTTCGCTCGGCGATCACTCCCGGCTGTTTCTGTTTGCAGTTCCACCAGGTCGAGTGCATTCCGACCTTCGAACGGACCAATCGGAACGCTGTCATCGTCACCGTACAGATTCCAGACCGGGAAACCCTCCGGAATCTGGTGAGTCGCCTGCGTGCAACCAACGCTGATGTGAGCGTGAGAAACATCACCCAATCGACAGCCGGTCAGGAGGGCACGATCCAACTGGATGTCTCTGAAGTCACGGACAAGCAACTCGAGGCCCTCGAAGCGGCAGTCGAATCGGGCTATTACGATTCCCCACGAGAGGCCGATCTGGAGTTTTTGGCCGAACAGCTCGAGGTTTCGAAGTCGGCGGTCTCCCAGCGGTTGAAGGCAGTCGAATCGCGAATGGCCCAGAAACTCGTTACGCAGTGGTCCGGCTAATCGCCATCCCCCCGGGTTAAAACCGGAGCAAAATACAGGTTAAACTACACCCTTCTCAAACGCCTACCGGTTGGTATGAGTGATTCGTGTCGGTCCGCCTCGGTTTGCCCGGGTCATAGCAGGTCCCGATGCAGGGGTCGTGCTGGTCCTGCAGGCTGTTTGTCCGCTGTGAACCAGAACGTCGGGACTCAGGCCGGACCCGGAGGGCTGTTCAATGTCGAATAAGGACCCGCCCCTATACGTCACCTTTCAAATCGCCGATCGCTCGACGCTTCGGAAGGTCATCGAGAAATACTCCTCGATGGGACCATCCGTCCAGACTATCACGATCATCGATCCTGAGAACGACCGCTCCGAACCGCTCTCCATAGAGATCGGGCATCTGACCGACAAGCAGTGGGAAGCCCTCCGCGTCGCCCACAAAAAAGGCCATTACTCGTCGCCTCGGGGCGGCCACCTCGACGAAATCGCCGAAGAACTGGACATCTCGAAGTCCGCGGTCTCCCAACGACTTCGAGCGGCCGAGTCGAAGATCATTCCAGCGATTCTCGGGACGACACAAGCCCAAACCTCAAAATCCTGATTTTGAGATCCGGTGCACGACTAAAGTCCTGTATATTTCAGACGAATTGATAACGGTGGAGTCCCATTCGTTCTATGTATGGGAGACGAACCGCTCTCCGAGGACGTACAAGATCGGCTCACTGACCGTCGAAAGCAACAAACTGCGTCATCGGGGACGCTGATAGTCAGCGAGGACGAGGCCTACGTTGACGACAGTATCACGATTCGTGGCCTCAACCTGCCGGAAAACGCCGAACTGGACGTATTCTGGAAAACCGTCGAAGGGAAATGGGGCGTCCTCCAGGGTAACGAAGTGAACGGGGTCCAGTATCGGCCGCGAACCCTCCAAGCGCTCACCGTCCAGACCGACGCGCAGGGCAAGTTCTCCGAGGAATGGACTATCCCGGAAGATTACGGCGGCGATCACAACATCGAAGTCCGAGATGGGGATGAGACCACCCTGGCGAAGTCCTCAGTCGCCATTCAACCGTGGTTCGAAGTCGAGGAGACAGAGGCACAGCTAGGGGATTTCTTCACGATCAAAGGCTACGGGATCGGCCCAAACGTCGTCGAGAACAACTATCAGGTCACCTGGGATAACGGAATGGTCGGCTTCATGACTGGCGTGAAAAATCACGGGACCGCAACCGCGAGAGTTCGAGCCACCGGACCGACCGGCCATCACAAGATCCAAATCTGGCGAAACTACCGTGGGGTCCCGTTCATGCAGAACAACACCCAGTCGCCCTTCGGCGAGGTGGCGGGCGGTCGACAGTACGCCTGGGACGTCGAGGTCACGGAACCCGAAAGCGAGCCCCGCGCCATGTGGGTCGAGAAACTCTTCGACGAAGCCCCCCTCCCGGTCCACGTTTCCGATCCGGAGGTCGAGAGCGATGCGTCGATCGATATCACCCCCCAGTCCGGGCAGCCTGAAACGGATGCGGTCATGACTGGTGAAGGGTTCCCGGCCGACACCGAGGTAGATCTGGTCTGGCACTCACACACCGGCCATCGTGTGAAGGACATCCCGATCCGGCCAGAGCCGCTTCCAGAGGTTTTCCCGACAGTCACCACTGACGAAGACGGCTCCTTCCAGGAGGAGGTGACTATCCCGCAAGATAAGGGTTCGACTCGCCCGATCGCCGCCAAAATCGACGACAAGTCGGTTGCCACGACTGGCTTCATGATGCAGGCGGATATCCTCGAGGTCACACCACAACAGCCTGACCCGGGCGAGACGATCGATATCGAACTGGGCGGGATCGGCTGGCCGACCTACGAGAACGCCTACTACTTCCTGTACGACAACAAGCCGCTGGGATACGTCTGCGGCCTGGAAGCCCGAACTGCCATCACCGAGATCGAAGCCGCCGGAGAGCCCGGGTATCACTTCATCGATGTCTATCCGAGTTTCTTCGACGTGCAGGACGACGAGCCCGACTTCGAGTTGAAACCCCACCTCTCCTATATCGACAACCACCCGATTCGACCGCTTCCGGGTCTACATATGACCATCGAGATCACGGAGTAACAGAACTCGGGCTCCCCTGACAATGGTCGGATCGAAACGAACCCGTGTGCTGACGCTTCTCGCCCCGATTCTCCTGTGGCAAGGGGCCGTGAGTAGCGGGGTTATCAGTCCGACCGTTCTCCCACCGCCCCTCCTCATCGGCGAACGGACGCTCACAGTGCTTAGTGAACCTGGATTCATCGATCACATGCTCGTGACCCTCCGACGGACAGCAATGGCCGCAGGATTTGCGTCAATGACCGGGGTCCCAATCGGATTTGGTATGGCGGCAAATCGACAGCTCAGAAACCTCCTCTCGCCCGTGATTTCGGCGATTTTTGCGCTTCCGATCATCGCACTGTTTCCGCTTTTAATCCTCGTGCTCGGGAGCACAGAAGCCGCACTCGTGTTCACAGCCGCTATCGGGGCGTTCATTCTGGTCGTGTGGAACGCACGAAACGGGGCAAAAGCGATCGATCCGGCATACGTCGAAGTGGCTCGAAACAACGGTGCAATTTCGCGGTGGGATCTGTTACGAGAGGTATGGCTCCCAGGCTCGCTCCCGCTCGTGTTCGTGGGACTGCGCCTCGGATTGAGTATGTCACTGCTGATCGTCACAGGTGTAGAATTCGTTGCCGGGAACGACGGGCTGGGGTACGTGCTTTGGATCTCCTGGCAGGCCGCTGTCCTCCCTGATCTCTACGCCACCCTCGTCGTCATCGGGGCTATCGGCATAACAGTCACAGACGGTCTTGCACTGCTGCGGAATCGACTCATCCCCTGGGACGATAGTGGGGAACGCACGGTTATCGGCCCATAATAATGCCCGCACCACGTATCCAGATTCTCCCTGACCACAGTGAACAGTTCGTCCAAACGTTCGCCCCCAAGCCAGATCCGGTCCAAGAAGAAATGACCACTGTCGCCGACGCACGAGGGGATCGATTCCCCGGAGAAGGATCGTTCCCAACCGTCGGCCAAACCGTCGGCGGGTGGCTCTATCAACAGGCCAGGCAGAGCGGAATCGACCGGGTCTTCGAGTTTGGGTCCGGCTTTGGCTATTCGGCCTACTGGCTGGCTCGAGCCCTCACCGCGGACGGCGAAATCGTGTTAACCGAGCGTGATCGAGACGAGCTGGGTCTCGCGCGAGAATTCATGGAGCGTGGCGAGTTCCAGGCAACGATTCAATTCGAGCACGGGGATGCACAGTCGATATTCGAACAGTCGACGGGGGACTACGACCTGGTCATGCTCGATCACAAAAACGACGAGTATCCGGCAGCCTTCGACGCCGTGGCCGACCGCCTGTCGGACGGTGGCCTGCTCGTCGCGGATAACGTTATGACCGCAGCAATCATCGAAACGGAAACGCTCCTGGCCGGACTGCAGGACGGGGAACTCTCAGACGAGGCCAACGTACACACGCAAGGAGTCTACGAGTATCTCCAGACAGTTCGTTCGGACCAGCGGTTTGCCACGCGGTTGGTGCCGATCGGCGGTGGGCTGGCAGTGAGCCGTCTAGAATCAGGGGCGACGGAGAAGTAGAGACCACCCGATTGACGATAGTATATAAACCAACCTGAGTAAATCGAAGTTTTTGAAGTACGGGTCAATAAAAAGCCTTGAAAATGCAGGTGCACCCTTTCGAGTGTAGAACGGTGACCATATCGTATGGATGAGGTTGAAACGTCGCGGCAGTCGAATACCGTCGAAGCAAATAAATCATCATCTCGGACCACAGTCTCACGTCGCCAGTTTTTGGCCGGCACGGGTGCAGCCACGGTAACCGCGATCGGTGGGTGTCTCGGGGCCGTGCAAGACGGCCCGGAGACGGTCTCGTTCGGTACGCTGACCATTCCAGCCGTTTCGGAGGTGCTGATTGCCAAGGACCGGGGTTACTTCGAGGACCGGAACATCGAACTCGAAATCAAACGCATCCAGAGTGCCCCGAAGGCCACCCCACAACTGGCCAGTGGCGATTTGGACGTCGCGACCGGGTCAATCGGTGCGAGCCTCTTCAATTCGGTCGCACAGGACATCGACATTCAGGTTGTTGCCGATCAGACCCAATACTGGCGGGGCCAACCCTCCTCGAACCGAATACTGGCCAGGTCCGAGGCAGTCCCCGACACGGATTCGATCTACGACTTGCCCGAGGACCTTACAGTCGCGCTCCACGGGGCGGGGAACGTCGACTCCTACGTCATGGGCCGGATACTCTCGTTGAACGATATGACCTGGGCGGACATGGACAGGACGGAAACCCTGTACACGCAAATGCCGACGCTTATGGCCGAGGGAGAGATCGACATCTGCGCGATACCGGATCCGCTGGGCCTGCAGGTCCTCGACCAAGCCGACGCGTCCCAAATCGGACAAGCGTCGATGGTGGCCCCCCGGATGCAAATCGGTGCGTACATGTTTGGTGGTCCCTTCACCGAAAAGAACCCGGACACTGCAACCCGATGGCTCGAAGCCTATCTCGAGGGCGTTCGGGAGTACTACGAACTGGGTGGGTTCCCCAGCGACGAGGTCGCGACCATCGTGAGCAACGAATTCGACTTGCCAAAGGCGGCGATCAAAGCGTCAATTCCGTCGCTCCCACATAAAAACGGCCATCTCAACGCCGAAAGCATCCAAAACCAGCAAGCATATCACGCCTGTCAGGGCACGGTCGACGAAACAGTGGACGTATCAGAAGTGGTCGACGAGTCCTACCTCGAAGGAGCGCTCGACACGGTCGGCCGACTGGATTCCGAAGCGGCGAAGCCGTCAGTTTCGACGATCGAAGAATGGAGCGAAAACGCTATCGCCCCGTACCCGCCAATCGGTGAGATACGGACCCCCGAGGGTTTCCCCACGGATTCGATGTGTTAAGAACGCGGTTCGAAAGTTCCCAAATCGATGATCCCACCTGAAGGTGCCACGAGCGAGGACGTGAAGACGGTAACAGAGCGAGCGCCGGCCAAGGAGCGTCCGGTTCGGGTCAACGTTCAAGGACTGGAGAAAACCTATCGGGCGGGTGAGGAAGACGTTCGCGCCCTTGGTGGCCTCGATCTGACCGTTCGGGATCGGGAGTTTTTCTGTCTGCTCGGCCCCTCAGGCTGTGGCAAATCGACGTTTCTCCGGGTCCTCAGTGGCCTACTGGAGAAGGACGCTGGCCGAATTGCGGTGGAAGAACCCGAAGCCAATCGCCCGACGTCGAGTATGGTGTTCCAGGAGAAAGGGATCTTCCCATGGAAAACGGTCATCGAAAACGTCGCGTTCGGGTTGAAAATGCGGGACGTCCCCGTGGCCCGGCGCCGTGAGGTCGCCCAGCGGTACATCGAGAAGGTGAACCTGGAGGGGTTCGAGGACGCCTATCCTCACCAATTGTCCGGTGGGATGAAACAGCGAGTGGACATTGCCCGGGCCTTCGCGAACGACCCGGAAGTCCTCCTGATGGACGAACCATTCGGCGACCTCGACGCGCAGACGAAACGACAGTTGCAAGAAGAACTCGTGACTCTCTGGCAGGAACGCCCGAAGACGGTCATCTATGTGACCCACGACATCGAGGAGGCAGTGCGACTCGGTGACCGCTTGGGCGTCATGACGGATCGGCCGGGCCGGATCGCAGAACTGGTCGACATTGATCTCGCTCGGCCACGAACCAGGGACAACCTGGACCTCTCTCGCATGGAAGCGTTACAGAACCGGGTGTGGTCGATCCTCGAAGGCGTCACACAGAGTCCACACGAATGAGCAGGGTTGCCCGCCGAACCCGGTGGGCGTTGCTATTAGGCCCGTTTGTCTCGGTGGCGATCCTGTGGGAAGGAACGGCTCGATTCGAACTCATCGACCCGAATTTCTTCCCACCCCCCTCGACGGTGCTCAGCCTCGCCATGGACCTGTACCTGCATGGCGACTTCCTCACACACCTGCTCGCAAGTCTCCGACGTATCACGTTCGCGGGCCTGCTTGGTGGGACGGGCGGTATTGCGTTGGGAACGCTCATGGGTCGATCGCCGCGAGTCAAAGCTGTCACTGACCCGCATTTGAGCATCCTCTACCCGCTCCCAAAGATCGCACTCCTCCCGATCATGTTTTCGCTGTTCGGTGTCACGGAGATGGCCCGGATCCTCACGATGGCCCTGGCCGTGCTGCTTCTGGTATCGATCAATACCATGGGCGCGGTCCAGCAAATCGAGGACAGCCACATCGAAGCAGCGATGGACAACGGGGCCGGTCGAATCGACCTGTATCGAGAGGTCATTCTCCCCGGAACCCTGCCACAGATCGCCAGCGGATTGAGCCTCGGGTTCGGGGTCGCGGTGGTTCTACTGGTCATCATCGAAATGGTCGCCGCGGATGCAGGACTGGGCTATGTCATCTGGACCTCCTGGCAGCAGTTCAAAATTCCCCAGCTCTACGTGGCCCTGTTCACGATCAACGTCCTCGGCGTGGTGTTCGTTCACGGCCCCGAGGAAATCGGCGAATGGCTCACTCCATGGCAACACGGCTAAGCGTACCGCTTTCCAAACCACATCGGTTCAACCACCAATGTCAGACACAGAAAACGAGGACGACCGGTCCAAGCTCGAATTCGTCGACACCGTCAGCATCGAAACGGACAAAGACACCCTCTGGGAATTCATTTCGGATGCCGAGAATCTGGCGGAGGTCGTGCCAGGGGCCCAATCGGTCACCAAACATACCGAACGACGCTATTCACTGGAAATCGAGCGGGGCATCGGTCACGTCTCGGTCTCCCTGGACGGAGAGTTCGAACTCGTGGAGATGGACGAACCAGACTGGATCATCGCGGAAGGTGAGGCCTTCGATTCCACGACTGGCAGCACCTTCGACGTGCTCGCGGCGATGGAAATGGCGGAGACTGAAGATGGAGCCGTCGATCTCTCCTATTCGGCCCAACTCTTCTACACCGGCGGCGTTGCCAGTCTCGGTGCACGACTGTTGAAGAAGTTCATCGAATCCGACGTTAATCGGTACTTCGAAAACGTCAAAGAGCGAGTCGAAGCGGACTGAGTCCCGGAAACCGGAGATTTCGACTGGCTTAGGCGTCCACGACGGTGAACTGGTTGTACGCGTGGCCACCAACGTTATCCGAACCAATCGACTTGCCGTCGTATTGTTCGCTGGCCTCGTCGGTGAGGTTCACATTGACAGTGTACTCGTACGTCCCTGGGCTGACATCGAAGTCTGCCATGTGCCAGACACCGTTGTAGAGCAGCGAGTCACCCTTCTCGGAGTGGTCGCCGGCTTCTCCGGCCCATGGTGCTTCAACCGTGTGGAACGCTTCTTCGTCAGGGCTATCGATAACGATTTCAACTGAATCGATCGGGCCCTGCATCGATTCCTCCCATTCGAAGTCAGGCGGGCTAATCGGCATGCCGGTATCGGCGTCGAAAATCCCGATGTCAAAGCCGACCATCATGTTCGGGGCGAACTGGCGGTCAGGCTGACATGAGGAGACAAAGGCATTGCCTTCCTGGTCGCCGATTCCGTCCGACCCGGTGTACAGATCGTCCGTAATCACGAAGTCGAGCGGGTCGCTGTACTCGATAATCGTGATCTGGCTCTCGAGAATGCCGACATTCGTGAAGTTTGCATCGCCATCGGTCACTTCGACGGTGTAAGAGAGTGCACCCGTCTCAGCGTCCTCGGGAATCGTCCAGCTGGCACCCCACTCCTGGGCGGGGTGCTCTTCGTCGTCACCGGCCCACGCGAGTTCGACGGAATCGTAGCCGTCGATGTTGACGACCACGGATTCGAGGTCGTCGTTGGTCAGGTGCTCGCCTGTTTCCGGGTCATACACACCGATCTTGAAGACCGGATGCATTTTCGGGGCGAACATCCGGGAGGGCGAACAGGCCTGTGCGAAGCCCTGGTTGGTCGGTACAAATGCAGAACTCACGATGACGTCGTCAGTGACGACGAAGTCCTCTGGCTCCGGCTCTGCTGTCGTTGTTGGTTCCGGCTCTTCCTCGCCAGAACAGCCAGCGAGAGCGACCGTCGCAAAGCCAGCGGCACTTCCTGCGACAAACTTGCGGCGTGAGAGGTCAGAACCGGTGACCTCTGAACTGTCAGGTTCCATTGCAACTGTTCCTAATGACCCCACTTCAAAAGGAGTTCATAAGCAGAATTTAGGCGTTTAAATAGGGGTGTCGAAATCCGGCCGCAGAAACGGCAAATGAGGGGTTTGGTAGCGCCCCCCATCATGTAATTATGCCATAGCACAGCATGAATGTGAGTGTTTCACAAGACAATAATTTGCTGTTAGATTTGTGGTACGTTCGATGCGGACGGAAACAGTATGGGCGTCGGTTTTAGTGCCCGGTCGGTTCGGCTTCTTCGAGGTCTAGGTCTTCGTGGGTCGTGGGACCCGGGACCGGTTCGACTTCGGCGTCCGTGGGGTCGTCGCCGATGTAAATCACGTTCGGATCGGAGACGTCCGAGCGGGCCTTGAACGTGTCCGACTCGTCGTAGTCCTCCAGATACTGGTTCGGCGCGCTCTCGGGATCGTTGAGATCGCCGAAATGAATCGCATTGACCGGGCAGATGTCCTCACAAGCCGTCGTTCCACGCTGTTCCTCGTCCCACTCGCGGTGGATACAGAAGGTACACTTGCTGCAGGACCCCTCCGGCGGCGTTCCCGCAAGCCAGCGGTCCTCGTCGTCGCGACGCTGGCCGTCGAAGGGACCGTCAAGATACTCCGGCACGTCGGTCCCGACAAAGGAGTTGACGTGATAGGGACACGCGACCTCACAGTACTTGCACCCGAGACAGGTGTCATAATCACAGACTGTCCGGCCGTTCTCTGTCTTGAACCTGGAGTTGTTGGGACAGACCTCGATACATGGCGCATCGTCACAGTGCTGGCACGGGCGCTGAAGCGACTCACAGTCCGTTGGTCCGTCGTACTCCTCGTCATCCCGCTGGTACCGGTGGACTTCCATCCAGAAGTGTCCATCCGGCGTGTGGTTCTCTTCCTTGCAAGCGTCCACACAGGAGAGACATTTGATGCAGGTCTCCGTGTCAAGCACCATCCCGCGCTGGACTGACTCCCCGTCGTCCTCCGACTGGGCAGCGGCTGAAGAGGATGTTACCCCAGCACTGACTGCTGCTGCACCGGCGGCAGCAGCCCCGGCGGCTTTCAGCACCGAGCGCCGTGACGTCGAGTCCATGACTGACGGCGTGCCCGGCATCGGGTCGCCGTTGCCGCCAGTGAGATCGGTATTGAACTCCTGGGCAACGTCCTCGGCGTAGCGCTCCTCGAACTCCTCACGGGACAAGGTCCCCTTGGAGACTCGCCGAGCATCCTTGGCCATCTCCTTGCCCAGTTCGTTGTCCACGTCGACATCCCCGAGAATGTCATCCGCTTTGTCGTCGATGTCGTCTGTGTCGATAGTGTCACTCATTCTGAATCACGCTCCGATAATCGGGACGTTTAGTGCGCCGAGGATAATCAGCAGCCGAAGCATCAGGCCGCCGACGACGACCATGCCGAATTTCACGGCACAGATGCTCGTCGCACGCCGGCACATGATCGTGTTCTTGTGCAGGTCACAGCGGCCTTCAATACCCAGCAGCAGGCCGGAGAGGACCAGCGGGCCGACCAATCCGACGCCGACCACGCCACCCCAGAACAGCAACCAGCCATCGTTCATGATGTACTGGAAGGTCTCGACAGCTGTCGGCCCGCCGTTTTTGAGCGTCCACATGAGCACTCCGAGGACGCCCAACTCGGCGAGGATGATAACGTCGTCTGCCACGCTGAACTCCTGAACGCCGGTGTCCAGGAAGCCCTGGGTAAGGACCGTGAGGCCGAATACCGCGGCGATCCCGATGGAGAGGCTACTGGTCAGGAACAGAAGCGGAAGCCACGTCTGGTCCCACAGCGGGACGATGTCGCCTGCAGCACTGATCAACAGTGCCGTGTAAACAGCCAAGAGGACGCCGATCACGATACCAAACGTCGTGATGGCCCGCCGAATAGATTCACTTGGCCGGGTCACCTGTGCGAGACTGTCGATCGGGCCGATGTCAACCGGGAAGCCGTGCTCCCGGCCGAATCCCAGCCAGAGTGCTTGCAACGCTGCAAGCGCCGTGAACAATATGATAACCCAAATGCCGATGGTCATCCAGGACTGGCTGTTCGTGAACAGCCAGAATTTGAGAACGTTGAGCGGTTCGCCCAGGTGGAAGACCAACAGAAGACCACCGATAGAGATGGCGGCCACCGCTATCACCATACTCCACCGTGCGGTGGCGAAATACGATTCTTTCCGGTCGGGCTGCCTCGTAGTCAGCAGGTCGGCAACGGCACCAGCAATATATGCACCACCAGCCAACCCGCCGAGGAAGAGATAGATCCCGATTGAGGTTCCCCAGAACTCGGCGGGCAACAGCGGATTCACCATCGACATCCCTCCACGCCTGTCGGCAGCCACCCGGAACAACCGATCCCCGAGTGCGTTGACGATACGGTCGGATCCATATGAACGGATACTGTACTGGTGGCCATAGGGGTGGTCGTTAATTTTGCAGATCTTTTTATACGGAAGGGAACTGTTGACACGCCCACGCGGTCGCAGGCGTGGGCCGCTATTTACAATTCGGTACTCGCTTCGCCGTAGAGGAGGAATGGCGCGAGCTGATTTCTCGTCCGCTATCGACAATCTGTGGCCAGGGCAAAAAGTTCGTTCTGCAGATTTGCCAACAGCCCGAGAAGGGGTGCCCAATCGCGCTCGACCGTCGATTAGACCGAGTCAGCCTCGTCCTTCACACCGGTCGTGATCTCGAAGTCCTGTTTCGGATATCCCACACAGGTCAAGACGTAGCCCGCCTCGACCTGTTCATCGCTGAGATACTGGTTACCGTCATGTTCGACGTATTCAGTCCCCGGACCTGGAACCTCGGAGCTACACTGGCCACAGACCCCATGCCCACACTCCCAGGGGACGTCCAAATCCTCGTCGAGGGCCGCATCGAGAAGTGCCTCGTTGCTCGCGACGTCAGTCGTCGCGCCCTGGACGGTCCAGTCGACGGCGTAGGTCTCGACGTCCGCTTCGGTGGTGGGCTCCTCGGTGGTTTCCTCCTCGCCGCCGGCCGAGTAGGAATCCGCGGCGTCTTGCTTGCCCGTCTCGATGGCGAAATTCTGTTTCGGTTCAGCGACACACGGAAGCACGAAGCCGCCCGCGATCTGCTCGTCGCTCAAATAATCGGCCCCTGAGTGCTCGACGTACTCGGTCCCGTCACCCGGAACTTCCGAGGTGCAGACTCCACAAAAGCCTTGCTGGCACTGATTGGGAACGTCAACCCCTTCGTCGAGGGCCACGTCAAGCAGGTACTCGTTGCTCGAGACCTCAGTTGTCACGCCCTGAACGGTCCATTCGATGTCAAAAATCTCCGCGTCGACACTCGTCGTTTGTTCTTCGCCACCTTCGGTCGTCGGGACCGGGGTGGGATCGTCGGCTCGTGGTCCTGTCTCGTCATGGTCACCGAGCAGACCGAGACACCCGGCAGTCGAAATGAGACCCGCGCTGCCCAGTGCCGCCAGCAGATTTCGCCTGTTGACGTGTTTTTCAGACCGATTGGATGATTCGGCGTCTGCTCCATCCGCCCGCGACCGTGTGTCATCTTCTGAACGCAGTTGCTCCGCCATGAATGAATCAATGAGGCGGTCCTGCATCCTGGTTCGGATTTAATATGTAGGCTATTAAGCCGACTTCGGGGCTGTGTCCCACACCCGCAATCGCGAAAAAATTACTCCAGATCCCGGAACGCCGACTCGAAGTCCTCCTCGGTTTCCAGCGCGCCTTCAACCTCCGACTCGAGTCCCTCGATGTCCGAGACGAGTTTGTCATACTCCTCACTCGCTTCGAGTTCGGAGGCGGGTTTCGAAGATTCCAGAGCGGCCTTCTTCGACGTGAGTGCATAGTACTCCTGCATGGCCGCGTCGTACTCCTCCCGGTCGAGAAGCGAGTCGATGGCCGATTCGAGCCCCTCCCGATCGATAGGTTTGGTCAGGTAATCGTCAAAGCCCATCTCGATAACGTCGAAATCCGGATCGACGGCGGTGACCATCGCGACTCGGCATTCGTATTCCCCTTCGCGGATCGCTTCGAGGACTTCGTCCCCGGAAAGCCCCGGCATTCGCCTGTCAAGCAGAACCACCTCGACCTCGTCATCGAGTTCTTCCAGTGCTTCCTCGCCACTGTTCGCCATCCGTACATCGTAGTCCTCAGCCAACCAGACACCGAACAGTTCGGTGATGTTCACTTCGTCGTCGACAATGAGGACAGTCGGAGTATTTTCAGTCATTGTAATCCCTCCACGACCCGCTTGACAAGCGGTTCTCCTCGGCCCGGCTCTACCGCTCCGGGTTCTAGCCGTGCCAGTGATGGGATCCTCGCTGCCGCTGTCCAGCGATAGGGGGAGTTGCCCAAGCAGGTCATTGCCATCTGGTTATCTGTTCTTTGTGCACGGGTATAAAAAAGCCACCGGGTATCTGTCGAACATTCGGGAGCATGGGGCTCTGGACCAGCGAAGAGAGGACCGATATCGCCAAGCCTTATACCGACAGGGCCGTCCACAGCATCTATGAACGACGACCACGGGGGCAGCGCCCGTGCCCACACGGTTCGACTCGAACTCGTCGACGAGCCGGGCGAACTCCTGCGTGCCCTCAAGCCGATCGCCGAGCAGGGCGGCAACCTGCTCAGTATTTTTCACGAACGGGGCTCGGTCACACCGCGCGGTCGGATTCCGGTCGAGATCGACCTCGAGTGTCCACCCAGTCGGCTGGAACAGATCACGAGCGCGTTGCGCGACAATGGGATCAACGTCATTCGAGCGGGCACCGAAACCTACGGCGAGGAAGTTTCAGTCCTGCTTGCAGGTCCGCAGCTGGAAGAAGATCTCTCTGATACGATCGAGCGAATCGAAACCGAAACACCGGGCTCAGTGATCGACCTCTCGCTCTCTGGGGCCACTGACAGGGAACGGGTCTCGAGTGGACGGTTCCGACTGGCGATCGAATCGGGACGGGCCGCCGAAACGCTCGATGCGGTTCGTGCGGTCGCCGAGAAAATGGACCTGCGGTTCGTCGAGCCCCTCGTGGAGGGATCGCGATGAAGCTCGCGGTCATGGGTGCGGGGGCGGTGGGCCAATCCGTGGCCCAGCTCGCCGGCGAATACGGACACACGATCGCCGGCATCTCCGATCGAGGAGGCGCCGTCTGGGATCCCGAGGGGATCGACGTGAATGCCGCACTCGCGCGCAAGCGAAAGAAGGGATCGGTGCATTCGGAGTCCAACATCGATCTGCTCGAAGCTGACTACGACGTCCTCGTCGAGGCGACACCGACAACCCTCGGCGACGCCGAACCGGGATTCGGGCACGTCACTCGGGCGCTTTCGCGGGACCGTCACGTCGTCCTCGCGAACAAGGGGCCGATGGCGGAGCGCTACGACGAGGTGATGGCGGCGGCCGCGGGCAGCGCCGGATCGGTCCGGTTCGAAGCCACGGTCGGTGGAGCGATCCCGGCCATCGCAACCGCCGAGGGACTCGGCGCCGAACACATCTCGGCCGCACGCGGGGTGCTCAACGGAACGGCGAATTTCATCCTCACGCGAATGCAAACCGAGGGACTCGCCTACGAACACGTTCTTGCCGAGGCCCAGGATCTCGGGGTCGCCGAGGCCGACCCGAGCTTCGACGTGAACGGCACCGACGCCGGTCTGAAGGGCGTCATTCTGGCAAACGTACTCGATGGGGGCGGTCACACCATCGGTGACGCACATATCGACGGGATCGAAGACTTCCCAGCCAACGCACTCGATGTCGCCGGGGAAGACGGCATGACGATCCGATTGATCGTGGAGGTCACCGCGGACCGCGTCCGTGTAGGCCCCCGCCTCGTTCCGAAAAACGACACACTTGCAGTGACTGGAACGATGAATATCCTCCAGTTCGACACCGAATACGCGGGACAACTCAACATCAGCGGTCGGGGTGCGGGCGGTCCTGAAACGGCCTCCGCGGTCCTTGCAGACGTGGATCGACTGGGCTGTGAGCCCGGTTCGAAGGGGTCCTCGCAAGCAGAGTAAGAAGGCGCGGGACAGCATCTTCAGGCCGGAAAACACTAATCGGAAGACTGCACCGGGTTGGGTGTCAGACGCTTTCGAAATGGTTTTAATCCGAACTGTCGAAAGGATTCCACAGAGCGCGTATAAAGCGCGAATACGATCATGAGCGACAAACCACATCAGAACTTGGCCATCATCGGCCACGTGGACCACGGGAAAAGCACGCTCGTGGGCCGACTCCTCTTCGAAACGGGGAGCGTACCCGAGCACGTCATCGAACAGCATCGAGAAGAAGCCGAAGAGAAGGGCAAGGGTGGATTCGAATTCGCCTACGTCATGGACAACCTTGCAGAGGAGCGGGAGCGAGGTGTCACCATCGACATCGCCCACCAGGAATTTGAGACGGACAAATTCTACTACACCATCGTCGACACGCCGGGTCACCGTGACTTCGTGAAGAACATGATCACGGGAGCCTCCCAGGCCGACAATGCGGTCCTGGTCGTCGCCGCGGACGACGGCGTCCAACCGCAGACCCAGGAGCACGTCTTCCTGGCACGCACCCTCGGTATCGAGGAACTCATCGTCGCGGTCAACAAGATGGACCTCGTCGACTACGAGGAAACCAGGTACATGGAGGTCATCGAAGAAGTCAAGGACCTCCTGAAGCAGGTCCAGTTCGATTCGGACAACGCGAGTTTCATCCCGATCTCCGCCTTCGAGGGCGACAATGTCTCGGAAGACTCCGAGAACACACCCTGGTACGACGGCGAAACCATCCTCGAGGCACTCAACACGCTGCCCGAGCCCTCGCCGCCGACGGACGCCCCGCTTCGCCTGCCGATCCAGGACGTCTACACTATCTCCGGCATCGGCACGGTCCCGGTCGGCCGCGTCGAAACAGGTGTGATGAATCCGGGCGATATGGTCTCCTTCCAGCCATCGGACGTGGGTGGCGAGGTCAAGACCATCGAAATGCACCACGAGGAAGTCGACAAAGCCGGCCCAGGTGACAACGTCGGATTCAACGTCCGCGGCATCGGCAAGGACGACATCCGCCGCGGTGACGTGCTCGGTCCGGCGGACAACAAGCCTACGGTCGCCGAGACCTTCACGGCCCAGATAGTCGTGATGCAGCACCCGAGTGTCATCACAGCTGGGTACACCCCAGTCTTCCACGCTCACACCGCACAGGTTGCGTGTACGATCGAAGAGATCAACAAGAAAATTGACCCGTCGTCCGGCCAGGTCGAAGAGGAAAACCCCGACTTCATCCAGTCAGGCGACGCGGCGGTCGTCACGGTACGGCCCCAGAAACCGTTCAGCATCGAGCCATCCAGCGAGATTCCGGAGCTGGGCTCCTTCGCTGTGCGTGACATGGGCCAGACCATCGCCGCCGGAAAGGTCCTTGACGTCACCGAGTCCGAATAATGCAGCAAGCACGCGTCCGTCTCGCCGGCGTTAGTCCGGATGCATTGAACAGCATCGCAACCGATGTCGAGGAAATCGCCGAGAAGACCGGCGTCAGTATGAGCGGTCCGGTTCCGCTCCCCACCAAAACCCTGGAAGTCCCGTCCCGGAAGTCGCCTGACGGTGAGGGGACCGCCACCTGGGAGCACTGGGAGATGCGGGTTCACAAGCGGCTGATCGACATCGACGCCGACGAGCGCGCACTGCGCCAGCTTATGCGAATCCAGGTCCCGAACGACGTCTCCATCGAGATCGTCCTCGAAGACTAAGGTATTCGCGCTCTGCGCTGGCTGCCGGTTCGGCCAAAGCAGAATCCTCAAGGTCACCCGACCAATACGACTGATTGCGGGCTCGTAGATCAGTGGCAGATCGCTTCCTTCGCAAGGAAGAGGCCCCGGGTTCAAATCCCGGCGAGTCCATGCGAATTTTTCGCGTTCGGTAATCGCAACAAGGCACGGCTTCTTTATAAAAACTCACCACCGTCAAATAGCGTATTCGAACCGTATTTGGGGGTAAATCGCCGATTGTGTTTTCATGATTTCTTTGAGCGGCCCGTTAGCCCTACAGCGATTATCGAATGTGAGGAAAGCAGCGCAGATGAGACAACAGAATCAGCGGCGCGATGAGGGGGTTGGCCCTCCTATTCCTAAAGATACCTACACTCGGATACAGAAACGCGCAACCGCGCGGTAAAACACATCTGGTAGGCGGCTTCTTACTCAAATGGTGGCCGTAGGTCAGGCCACCAAAAATCAGCCGTCTGCTGGGTTTCGATTCCGACGCGGACGATTGTCCCATCCTGTCATCACCAGTTGTCGATTCCGCGTCGTCCTGTCCCACCTCCACAATCGTTTCGTGTAGCCCGTCGTGTCCGGAACAACTCTTACCGAAGTGCGAAATTGACTTCGCAGGATTCTGTTAGGACGTGCTGTGCAAGAGATAGAGCGCATATGCAGCAGTGAAACAATCAATAATCGTGATTTACACGACCTGTGTTCTAGTTAGGATAGGGTATTGAATCATCCATATCAAGGATGGTTTGTGCCGTGTCTACCCACGAACCCGGATCTATACTAAAGACTGCAGACCCCACAGTTGCCGCCAAAATAGTAACAATGGCCACCAATAGGATCACTCCTATAACACTGTTTACCCCCCTATTGTCCAAACGGAAACTTATCCATGTTTTGGCGAATTTCCGAAGCATAGTGGTGAATCAAATTTCTTAGCGGATATATCTTGGGCAATTAATAGAAACTGGAACACGCTAAAGGTTAATGTTCCTGTTGGAGTCCGATAGGTGAACGACCGTTTTCCGCTCTTTCCAGCGATCATAACCTTCTGAGACCCTGATAACTCCCGTCACTTCATCTTTCCAAGCAATTTGCTGAATAGACGCTCTAAGTCTTGCACGCCATTTTAAATAGTAAACTGGCAGTTCCCAGTGATCGTGCTGAATAGAACGCGCGTATCTTGCATTTCATCCGTGGAGTCCACATTGCTCATTACTGAACAGGAAAAGCGTCAGAAATCGGTCCAACTATTTCGGCTACAAGACGACTCATTCAATCGGTATCGTCCGGACTCTCATCTCCGGGCGCCCCTGTTGTGTCGCCTCTATCGTCTTTGGCGGAATCATTCGAACCCCATCCGAGCAAGCGTTCGACCAGCGATCGATCCCGAGGGCGTTCGACCAAGACGATCGACGTATCGACATCTGAAGCGATTTTCCAGACGATCGATCCACTCAGCGCCCTCGAAAGGATCCCCTTACCGGTGGCCCCCAAAATCGTCATCGTGGACTGCCGACTTTCCCGTTTGATGATCTCCTCGGGATTGCCGCTCTCGACGAGTTGTTCTGTCTCTGCTAAGCCATGTTCGGCGGCCCAACTAGTGAGGAACTGCTCGCCTTCCTCTTGGGTCCCGTCCTCCGGAATGTGCAACAGTCGAATCTCGGCATCGTGCTGCTCGCGGAGGTACCAGGCAATCTCGGCTCCGACCTCCGAATCCGGTCCACCTGCTGTCGGGAGGAGGATTTGGGCGGGATCAAACGTGTCGGCCCGAAACACCAACACGTCACAGGGAAGTTCGTCCCAGAGTTGACGCAGCCCCCGCTGGGACCGTCCACTCGAAAAGCGGTTCTCGGCCCCCCATCCGATCACGGCGAGATCGACATCGTACTCCCGGGCGAGGTCAAATATCTTGTCGAACGAGCCGCGTGACACGACGGTGGTGGTTTCGATATCCACTCCGTAGGACTCGGCCTGTTCGCGTGCACGGGCGAATAGCTCCTCCGAATCCTGATCGATCATCTCGGCAGCGTCCTCGCCCGCGGCCATCGGTACCTGGTCCGGAATTTGAACGATGTGAGCGGCGACGAGCGTCGCCTCGCGCCGTTTTGCGATCGTACAGCCGAGATCAAGCAGGGCTTCCTGTTTGGCAGGATTTGCCAGGGGCACGAAGACCTGGCGGTTACTTTCATTCGGGTTGAGTGCAGACGCCGTCGAAACGACGGTTTTCGGCAGTTCCGCTTTCCGGTCCTCGATGTGCTGGCTCAGGACTCCTTTCTTCTTGGCCGTGTTACGCGCGTAGCCGAAATACCAGATGATTCCGAAGACGACGAACGCCAGGCTGAGGAGGATTTCTATCGTCGCCATAAAGGCGATCAGTCCAAACGAAAAGACCGCACCCAAGAGCGGGACGAAGGGATAGCCAGGTGTCGTGAAATCGGGGTCGTACGCTTTGGTATCCGATTCTCTGTAGACTATCAATGCGAGATTCAAGAGCCCGTACACGATGAGGTGAAGCACGCTTCCGGCTTTTGCCAGTACTTTGATATCCCCGATGAAGATGAAGATGAAAATGAGCCCCCCTGTGAGTGCGATGGACCGATATGGGGTCGCGAAGCGGGGATGAACGGCGTTGAGTTTGGTCGTGATGATGCCGTCCCTCCCCATGGCGAAGTTGATTCGCGAGGAGGCGAGAATAGAAGCGTTTGCACTCGAAGCCGTCGCCAGCAGTCCCGCGAACGTGAGCGCGGCCAATCCGATCGGTCCCAGCATCAGTTCGGACACTCTGGCGACAGCAACGTCACCGAAGTCGATGACGTCCGTATACGGGACCACGCCCATTACGACGACCATTACGAGGGCGTACAGGATGGTCACCGAGACCAGGCTACCGATGACAGCGAGTGGAAGGTTACGGCCGGGATTTTTGATCTCCTCGGCAGCCGTGTTGATCTCGGCAAAGCCGAGATACGTGACGAAAACGAGCGCTGTAGCGGGAAACACGGCGGACCACCCGCCAGTCGCTGCTGGCGCAAAGGGGCGAAGATTCGATGGATCAACCCGGGTGGTTCCGACGACTGTGAACACGCCGATGATCCCCAAAAGAACGAGCACGATGATGATCTGAATTGAGCCGGTTTCTTTCGTGCCAATGTAGTTGACGGTAAGGAAAAACAGTCCGGCAAGCAACGCGACGACCTGTGAGGGGGTGAGAGTCAGTACCCCGAGTTCGACCGAAGGGACAGAGACGAAGATGGTCGCGTAACTCCCGAGCCCAATCAAATAAAAGGCGACGGCTGCGGCGAGTCCCAACCAGTTGCCCCAGCCAGCGATACTGCCAAACAGTGGCCCGAGCGCGTCGTTGATGTAGTAATATCCCCCGCCCGCTTTCGGCATCGCCGTGCCGAGTTCGCTGATCGAGAGCGCAGTGAAAGCGGCGATAATTCCTCCGACGACGAACGCGGCCGCGGCAGCAGGACCGGCAGATTCAGCCGCTGCTGCGGGAAGGACGAAAATACCGGCGCCGATCATGACACCGATACCGATAGTTAATGCAGAGAGGAGTCCGAGATCCTTCGACAAATCTTCGCCATCGGTGGTCATGGGTCGGTAGTCTCCTCGGGAAGGGCGATGACCGGCCGTTCTGCCTCCGTTACGAGTCGGAGCGAAAGATCGCCCGAGAGAAACTGCATGAGACGGTTTCCACCGCGGGAGCGGTACGCGATAGCGGTTGCACCAACCTCCTCGGCTGCGTCAAAAATAGCCGCCACGATATCTCGCCCGTATGCAGTGTATTCGTCCGCATCAGGGAACTCACTGCGAACAACCGCAAACGATTGCTCTGCAAGTGCTTCCGATTGCTCGACAGGTGTTTTGTCCGGAACGCCTTCCCCCTTCTCGATGACGTGGAGGGCGGTCACCCGCCTTGGCGTATACGGTTTGAGTGCCGTGGCCGTCTTCGCTGCATCCTCCTTGTTAGCGACTGGAAGGAGTACGTGAGACAGTAATGTTTGAGGATCGGTGCCGGACATGGCCAAGGGGTTCTCTGGGCGGGAGTATAAATTGTACAGGTTTTGGTCGATTGTCCGGGGACAGAAATTTTTGCAATCGTTCAATCCGAAGAAAGGATACTCTCTCCATCGGGTTTCGAACAAATTTGTGGGCCAGAAATGCAAATACCACTGCGGTATTGTTGACCGCTGTCGGGATGCAAAATTTCCACCTGTTGATTCGCATGATTCGATTTTGGTTTGAGTTGCGCTGGCATAATCGATTCTATCGACGGGGGACAAATACACGCTGACTGAAGGTACCCCTCACAGTCGACACCAGAGATTCCCGAGGAGGTCATTGGTTGCTCACCTGCGATTCGTAATCGAATCCGACAACGGTGGTAATTTAGCGACGTCCAAGTGCTGAATAGACCCTCTAAGTCTTGCACGCCAATTTTGACAGATTTCAGGTAGATCCCAGAGCCCGTGTTGAATACATCGCGCAAATTCAGCAGATGGAGTGTGACGGGATCTGCCGGAAATGACAAAGGCCCTTAATTTTATTGGTATTGATGCCCGTTCGGAAATTTGGAGTACTTCGTCACAGGAGGAACGGGGTTCATTGGATCGCATTAGGTCGATGAACTGCTGGGGGACGGCCACGACGTGATCGTTTTGACCCGGTCCCGGTCGAATGCTACGGATCTCCCAAATGCTATCGAGGTCGTCGAAGGGGATATTACCGACAAGTCGAATTTTCGAGATGAGATGGCCGGTGTGGACGCTGTCTTCCATCTCGCGGCGTGGTTCCAAATTGGACCGGGGCCGTGGAACGAGGACAAAGCTGAGCACATCAACGTCGAGGGGACCCGTAACGTTCTTGAGGTGATGGACGAACTCGACGTTCCAAAAGGCGTCTATGCGAGCACCGTTGGAGTATACGGGAATACTGCCAGTGAATATGTCGACGAGTCCCACCGCTCACCGACCGACTTTCCGTCGATCTATCAGGAGACGAAGTGGCGAGCCCATTATGAGGTCGCTGAGCCGATGGTTGACGAGGGGCTGCCGCTCGTAATCACTACCCTCGGCGCAATTTACGGTCCTGGAAACAAAGCCTACGGCGGCACCCCTCGGACGGCCTTCCAAGGCCACCTCACACAGGAACTTCCGATGATCCCGGATGAATTCGTGCTTCCCTGGGACTACGTTAAGGACACGGCCGCGAATCTATATCGGGCAATGGATGAGGGTAACCCAGGTGAGGAGTACATCCTCGCTCGCTCCTTCGAGCTGTTCCGGTCGCAACTGGTCGACACCGATAGGGACGCGACCGATCCAGGCAACCTCGAACGGTCCATTCGAGACGAGTCGCCGGCAAACCGCTCGTTCGATTTCGGCCGGATCAGTCGCCTCCGTGAGGACAACTTCCACCTCGCGTGTCAAATCGATTCACATCCCGAACATACGGCGGTGATCGAGGTCGGGAATGGCGCCCTTGCCCTCACCGAAGGTATCCAGGGGTGAATTTCCGACGGCCATAACAAATGAGGGTCACAAACACTTCGTTCACCCCAACTGACGAGGCCCGCAGTTCCTCGATGATATGGTGGGTCCGCCCTCGCTTCTCTCGGCTCGTTACCTCGCTTATCCCCCAAACTCAGGTCCTGTCATTGCGGGAATCCCGGCGAGTCCATTCGTCTCGCTTCGCTCGGCTCATTCCCTCGCCGTCTTCCACCTCGATCGCTACCGCTCACTCGCGGGAATCCCGGCGAGTCCAATTCAAATTAACCCCCAGTACGTGTCGTAATTGAACGTTTCAGTCATAGGTCACCATCTGTTATGTGGTCGTGTACTCCCACGAGTCTGTGTAGCCTTCGACAATACGTTTTAGCATCCCTGTGTTAGCTACTAGCCTCGCTGCAATAGTTGGATTCCGAACGATCCGACTAATGACTCGGTGCGGCCGTCTCGTAATATCTTCGATCGAGAGGCCATTCAAGGCCTCGGCGATCCCCGCAAGCAACTTGGAGTCTTTATGTTCGACCCATGCGCCCCGCATCAGGTGAGCAAGTCTGTACTCCGGTTTCATCACTTCGTACAGTTCGATTGGATACTCGGACGACCGTCCTTCTGCAATCAGATCGGCGAGGAGGTACGATGAACGGATCCCTTGAGTGATGCCCTCACCCTGGTATCGATTTGCGATCCCGGCCGCATCGCCTACCAAAAAGACGTTATCCTCCGGAAGGTGGGTGTGTTTGGGATCGAGGCTCGGTCCACGGGGAATGGTGTAGATGTTGACGTCTTCCCGATCGGGAACGGGAAATTCATTTCGCTTCGCGGCGGCTTCTAGTGCCGCCATGTAATCATTCGGCCGTTGATCTCCGGCCCACCCTATCCCGACGTTTGCGAACTGTTCGGATTTGGGAAACGACCACGAATACCCGACGTATCCTTCGAAAAAGATGCGCGGGTACTCGACGTACTCTTCAAACTTGCCTTCGACAGTAGCGTTCAACGCAACCATATCTCCAGTATACTCCTCGACAATATTGTTGACTTTGTGTGTCAGGGATGGTTGCCCGGTTGCGTCGATGATGTAATCGTACTCACTGACGACTTGGCGGTAATCCCTGGCCGAGACCGAGTGTCCAGTCTCAAAGGTGACTCCCAAATCGGACAATGAATCAGCCCACTGCTGTTCGACCGTGTCGCGGTCACAGATATACCCTGGCTCACATCGGAGTTGGGAGGTCCCAAGTGGAGATTCGTGAGGATTTCGATCAGTCTCCGAATAGACGCGGAGTTGGAACCCAGACACGTCGTTCAAAAACCCGTTTTCTGGGGATTTCCTAAGCGGTACGAGCGTTCCGTCGTTGATCGCTTCACCGCAGTCGACGCGTTTGTCATCATACTCCTGTCGTTCGAACACACGAATATCAGATATCCTATCAACATCAGCAAGTCCTTGGGCGGCTGCAAGTCCGGACACGGATCCCCCTAGGATCGCTACCTGGATCCCCTTAGCTGCCATCTGTCTGAGGCGTCGAAATGCAATTTCTTATAATTATGGATATTCCAACAACCAAAAATCGTTCCGAGCTTCACCGAGACAGAATGCTTTTCCCTCGACGATCGTGCGAGATATCCTCGATTTCTTGTAAATCATTACTGAAATGATGAATATACAGGCCAGCGATACCTGCTGAATAGAAGGCGCAAATGCAGCACTACACATATTCAATGCGGGTATTGGTATCGTCGTGTACGGCAAGTCATGTTGAAAGGGAGAACGCAAATATACGATAGAGTTTCTCCAAATCAATAGTATGCCGGAGTCCCGATCAGGGAATAGTACTTCGGAGTCACTCGATCGAATCCTCCTTCCGGTTGATGTTTCCGGCTTGGTTTCTCTCCAAGAGACGGTCATTGAGATGGTCCAATCTTCGGAAGTTTTCCTTCTCGGCTACTGATCGATTCCGGACCAATCCACGGCTGATCAGCATCGCGATCAGTTCGGTACGGAGGCAGAAAAACGGCTGCAAGCTATTGGAGAGCAGTTTACCGCTGAAGGAATTGATTTCCAGAAAAAAGTGATGTTTACAAAAGATAGGGGAGAACTGATGAATAAAGCCGCGAACAAATATGGGTGTCAGTCAGTGGTAATTCCGGGGACTGAAAAATCTTCGTCGGGGACGACACGCGGGATTGTTCTCGTGAAGCCGGATGCTGATCTTGAGCGGATCGTCACAACCCTTGGAGCATTGTTCGCCGAAAGCGATGTAGAACTATCTCTCTTTCACGCCGCGAATAATGAAAACGAACACCTATTCGATTCAACAAGATATATGTTCGACGGGATTACGGGTCAACTCAACGAACTTGGCATCGATTCAGACCCAATCGAGTGGGAGCAATCGATCGAAGGTGAGCGGCTTGATATGATTCTATCACGGGTTCCTGGCTTCGACTTTGTTGTACTTGGTGAGAGCAAGCCAAAAATTCGGGAGCAAATCTTTGGTTCTGTTCAAGCAAGGCTTGCTGAGGAGACAGAGAAAACGCAACTCACGATTCGAACAGGTGTCTGAGGGCTCACAGAGTTTTTTTACAGTTGAATTATGGTCGTCCGACGAATTAATTTGAAGATGCAACAGGGTATCTTTGGAATAAATAAGGCGTCTTACCGCCTCACTTCCGAGTTTACGGCCAATCAGTTAGCTCTCATCTTGTTCGTTCGGTAATGGGCGATTGGGATTCGAAGTGGAATCAAGTGATCCATCAGATGGTGAAGTGGCCTCAGTCTATTTGCCTAACAGACGTTCCTTTATCGTCCGCTCCTCCCGTTTCTCAGCAAGCAATACCGAGGACTCCACTCCTTCGAGGATGCCACCGATGAACGATTCACGAACCAGTCGTGAAAGAACGCCTCGCTTGGTTGACCCGATCACAATGAGTGTGGCATCTTTCGCAGCGGCTTTGATTTGTTCTTCGACCCCCCCAGTTACGACTTGGAGATTCGCAGTACCGAGATCATGCCTCTCTGCCCATGATTCGAGGAACTTCTCACCTTCATCCTGATCCTCGGCGACATGAAAAAGCGTTACCGTCGATTCGAATTGCTCTGCAAATGTTTTAGCGATAGTTGCTGCAAGTCCGGAGTGTGGGCCCCCAGCGGTCGGCACCAGAATTCGGGAGGGATCAAACCCTCGATCCTTGAAAACCAGTAAATCGCTCGGCAGCGAATGAGCCAGTTCATCAACCACGGATTCGGCACGTCCCGGTAAGCCGTGGGCGTCAGGCCCCCTTCCCATTACGGTCAGGTCGATACCATACCGAGATGCTGCATTGAAGATCTCTTCGAACGGTTGGTGGGAGAGAATAACATGCGTTTCGACGGGAACACCATAGGTATCAGCATCCGTTTGTGCCTGTTCGACCAAATGATGGGCCGCATCATGTTCATATTGGCCCCTCGCCGCTTCGAGAGACGTCTGATCGGGAACTTGGGCGATGTTAACGGCCACAACTGTCCCTTCTTTTTCTTCCGCAATCGACGCACCGATCGAAATGAGATCGGTTTCGTGAGCCGGATTAGCGAGGGGAACCATCACCCGATAATCACTTTTGTCGGGTTGGACTGCTGTGGTCGCCGAGACCGCTGCATCGGGCAACTCAGTCGCATTTCTCAGTACATACCGAGTAAGAACTCCTTCTTGTTCGACTCGCGATCGCGAGTATACGAGGTACCAAACAATGGAAAACCCAACGAGAAGCCCGGTAAGAAGTAATACGAACGGTTCGATAAATACAATCAGCGCGAACGAAAATACGGCCCCAAGAACGGGCACAAGTGGGTACAGTGGGACTTCAAAATCGGGTTCGTACTTCTCTGGATTTGCCTCCCTGAAGACGATTAATGCGATATTTAACAAGCCATATACGATGAGGTGAAGGACACTCCCCGCGGTCGCCAACAGTTCCAGGTTGCCAAATATGAGAAATACGAGGATGAGTCCTCCCGTAATTGCTATCGCTCTGTACGGCGTTGCAAATCTCGGATGGATTTCGTTGATCTTTGGCGTGAGCAGTTTGTCTCGCCCCATTGCGAAGTTGATTCTCGAGGACGCAAGGATCGAGGCATTCGCCGACGATGCGGTGGCCAGTAACCCGCCGATGAGTAAACCGACAGCCCCTATCGGCCCGATCAACAACCGTGCAACGTCTACGACCGCAGTTTCGTTTCCTGCAACAACCTCAGTTTCCACTGCGGCCAACACGGCAAGCAAAATAAATGCGTACATTACTGTGACGATGACCACACTCCCGATCACGGCACGTGGAAGGTTTTTTCCCGGTTGTTGAATTTCCTCGGCAACGGACGTGATCTGGACGAAGCCAAGGTATGAAACGAATACGATACCTGTTACCGGTAGTAAAGGAGACCAGCCAAACGGGGCAATCGGGCGCAAAGTCTCAATATCTGCATTGAACAGACCGAATAGAGTGAATACACTTAGTATCCCGATAAGGGTGATAACGATGATATTTTGTAACCTGCCCGTTTCCTTTGCTCCAACGTAATTAACGACGATAAAAAATATGGCTCCAAATAGGCCGATAATCTGGGCAGGTTCGAGGTGCAGTTGGCCAAGCGTTATCCCTGATATTGTAACAAAGGAATTCACGTACGCTCCAAATCCATACATATAAAATGCGGAGGCAAAGGCCAAGCCAAGCCAGTTCCCCCACCCTGCGACCGATCCGAAAACTGGGCCCAGACCTTGATTGATGTAATAATATGCACCGCCAGACACAGGCATTGCGGTCCCGAGTTCCGATGCGGAGAGGGCCGTTAAGAGCGCCAGGATTCCGCCAATAACGAAAGCGAGCGAAGCCAATGGCCCCAGCCGTGCAACTGACGGACCTGGTAAAACGAAAATGCCAGCTCCAATCATCGTCCCAACGCCGATCGTCAGAGCTGCAAGCGGGCCAAGGTCTTTTGCAAGTTCATCGTCTGCGCTCATTCTATCCCATTAAGTTTAGTTGGGCATCCCATATTCTTTTTCTTGTGACCTAGTTGAAACAAAGGAAGGAATCTGGAGTCAGTTGAAGTATACATATCTCGAGGGGTATTAGCGAATGCTAAACAGACGCTCAAAAAAGCCCCGCTTTGTTTCTTTTTTAGGACCAATACTGAGCAGTCGAGCTAGGAGAGGATACTATCGGTCGGTGACCAGTGACTAATCTGGTCAAAAACCCCATCAGTAGCACCGGTTGAGGGTCGTTAAACTGAGCGTAGTGGGGTTGTTCACAATTTGAAACTGTGAAATCAATTGGGCCGTTCAACCGGTGCAACATCATAGTATTTTTCGAACGCCTGTACCGCCTCATCGGAACCGACCAGGACGATTTGTTCCGCTCCGGAAAACCGATGTTGTGGATCAACCGTGCTTGAGAAACCTGCCTCCTCTTCGATAGCAATGACACGACACCCCGTTTTTTCATAGATACCAGATTCCGCGAGAGTTGAGCCCGCAAGCGGTTGAGCGGAGACACGGAGCAGCCGAACCTGACTCGCTGGCGCGAGCACCTCTTCTCCGCGGAGTTCCTTGGCGATCATCCGGGCGCTCACCCGTGACACCGACAAAACGTAGTTTGCACCGGCACTCAATGCTTTTCGGGTCGCATCAGTCTCACTCACCCGCGCCAGAATTTCGATATCGGATGTGAACGAGCGAGCTAACACCGTTGTTAGTAGCGAGTCCGAGTCGTTCGGAAGGCCCACGATGATTGCACCAGCAGTTTCGATTCCAGCCTCATCCAAAACGTCCTTGGAACCCGCATCACCCACAATATCCACGGTATCAGTGTCAGTAACGTCTATCGTCACGGCTTCGATCCCCTCCGCTCTCACGACATCGAGTGCGGCTTGTCCCACCTCTCCCTGTCCGGCAATAATAATACACTCGGGTCTTCTGGAGGTTCTGGCCGGTCGTATATAGTCACTGAATGCTTCCAAGTCCTGGTGGGCACCGGAAACGAGCAAAACCGTATTCGAGCGGATAATGGCAGTTGGATCTGGTGGCAATTGGAGTTCGCCATCGATCCACGCACCGATGATATTTGCGCCCGTCTCTTCCCTGACGTTCGAATTTTGTATTCGCCTGCCTATCAACTGGTTTCCCGGTTGGACCGGAATTTCTGTGACCTCGAGTTCGCCGCCCAGATCAATGGTATCAGTCAGATCTGAACTGAACGATGAAATCGCTTTTTCCGCAAGCCGATGACCGAGAACGCCATGGGGGGACAAAACAGTATCTGCTCCGGTATCCAAAAGGATCTCTTGCATATCGCTATCATCAGTGAGTGTGATGATTTCGATTTCCTGGTCGACCGACCGCACTGTCAGGATGGTATTGACATTTGCATCACCAGCATCCGTGATGACTGCTTTTGCTGTCTCTATGCTGGCCCGCTCAAATGCAGATTCATCCTGTGGAGACCCGTGAATAACGGAGTACTCGTCATTAGAAAGGTCCTCGGCGTTTTTCCGTGAAGAGGAAATCAAGACGTAATCGATGCCGAGTTCTTCGAGTTCTTCAAGGAGCACAGCGGAGTCACGACGGTATTCACAAATTATGACATGATCCCGTTTTGGTGTGAGGCGGTTGTCAAGATTGACCTCTGCTCCGGTAAATAATGGAATGACAATAAGCCGAAGAGTGAAAAAACCGATCGCGATGCCACTCACCTGCATAAAAACCATAAACCCGTTCATTATCGGTGTCTCCCATGGTGAATCGGCACCGTATCCGGTCGTGGTCATCGTTTCGACTACAGTTTGAAACGACCGAAATATCGAGTAAGACTCGCCCTCTAATACCGACATCCCATAATTATAAAATAACGTGTACGAGATCACGGTTATTGTAATGCCGAATATGTAGTAGACGATAAGTCGATCGCGCCGGGAAAGACCGAAATCCGAGCCCGGCCACGGGAGCGAAATCATTTCTATAAGCCTTCAATTTAGCTGACAAAAGAAAATAGTTTCGGCGATTGAGAATATCACAAAGGGACCCGAATTCTATTGAATAGTGTCTCGGTGGCGAAACTGGTTATTATCGTTCTCCACGGGCTCCGCGAGTATTTCGATAAGCCGTATCGACGAGTGATGGATATTCTCTGTAAAATGCCTCAAATCGTGGAAACACTCGAATGAGGCAAAGGATGGACTGGCAGATTTCACAACCGTCTGTTCGCGAAACCAAAACCACAAGACGCGTACTTGGCGTGTCTTGAATCGATTACCAGCTAAATATACGACACCGGCGAGACCCAAGCAATTGACTCCACCAGTTTTGCCCACTGATCCTCAGGGCGTCGTTTTTGATTCAACTCCTCGAGACGCTTGGCCTGCTGCTCGACAACTGGCTCCAAGGAGTCACCAGTGTCGAGGCCAACCACCACGGGCACCTGCAAAATACCGTCATCAGTTTTCCGTCCAGTCCCAACCGACAATCGGCCAGGCAGTGTTTGCATACCAGATGACAGTCATGCGGAACTTTCCAGATGTGGACCAAAGAACGGTTCTCCGTATCAATTCCCTCGTATGAAAGTGCCATTGCAAACTCAAAGACTTGTTAGTTACGTATCCAAACGCTACCATGTATTTAGTAAATCAAGGCGATCTTTCGTCCCGATGGAATACGAATAGGAGGCGGATGACGTTCGGAGTCTGGAAAAAACCTCTGATGAAAAAGGCGAGGGAGTACTGAGGAAAAACGCGACCGGGCAGACGAACATGTTCGTCATAAATCCTTCACCGGTCCGTGGAAAGTTTCAGGTGCAAATGCATCCAACGACGTCTCGATCGGGAGCGACTGCGAAGTGTCAAATAATCTGTGAAATTTCTCCGAGGCGGTGGTCGGTATGAGCATGTTCTGCAACCAGTGCCAGGAGACGGCCGCCAACGAGGGCTGTACCGACGTAGGAGTCTGTGGAAAGGATGCCGAGACGAGCAACCTGCAAGATCTCTTGGTCTGGGAGCTCAAGGGCCTTTCCACAATCGCCGGACGGGCACGAGAGGGCGGACTCACCGACGAGGACCTCGACGTGTTCATCGCCGAGAGTCTCTTCTCAACGATCACCAACGTCAATTTCGATCCTCAATGGTTCGAGAACCGGATCGCTGAGACACAACGTCGGCGTGAAGAGTTGCGGGTGACCTACGAGGCCGAAGTCGGTGGTCTGGACGATACTGAACTCCCCGACGCGGCGATCTGGACCGGGAATAGTCCTGAGGAGTTTCACGAAAAGGCCGATCCGTCTGAAATCGGCGTGGTGCGCACAGAGAACGAGGACCTTCGCTCACTCAGGGAACTTCTCACCTACGGCCTGAAGGGGATTGCTTCCTACGCCGATCATGCCTACGTCTTAGGCGAGAAGAAAGACGAGGTCTTCGCGTTCGTCCAGCGTGGCCTGGCCGCGACTGTGGACGATCGGTACGGAGTCGAGGAGCTGACCGAGCTGGTCCTGGAGGCGGGCGAGGTCGGCGTGGAGGTCATGCAGATTCTCGATACGGCCCACACCGACACCTACGGCCACCCCGAACCGACGGAGGTGGACATCGGCGTGGGTGATCGGCCGGGTATCCTGATCAGCGGCCACGACATGAAAGACATGGAGGAGCTTCTGGAGCAGACTGAGGGTGAGGGTGTGGACGTGTACACGCACGGGGAGATGCTCCCGGCAAACTCCTATCCGGCGTTTAAGGAGTACGATCACTTCGTGGGCAATTACGGTAATGCCTGGTGGGAACAACACCGCGAGTTCGAGGCGTTCAACGGCCCGGTCCTTCTGACGACGAATTGTCTCATGCCACCGACGGACTCCTATGCCGAGCGCGTGTACACTACGGGCGTCGTCGGGTTCCCGGAGGTTCCCCACATCGACGGTCGAGAAGACGGGAAACCGAAGGATTTCTCACCACTTATCGAGGCCGCGCAAGACACCGAGCCGCCCCAGCAACTCGAATCCGGGACGATTCCGGGCGGCTTCGCGCACAAGTCAGTCCTCGACCGGGCCGACGAGATTATCGAGGGCATCCAGGCCGGGGACATCCGTGGCTTTGTGGTTATGGGCGGCTGTGACGGTCGTCAGGCGGAGCGCGAGTATTACACCGACCTGGCTACGGAACTCCCCGAGGACGTGCTCATCCTCACCGCCGGATGTGCCAAGTACCGGTACAACAAACTGGATATGGGCTCCATCAACGGCATCCCGCGAGTGCTCGACGCCGGCCAGTGCAACGACTCGTACTCGCTCATCCGAATCGCGAGCGCGTTACAGGACGCGTTGGACGTCGAAGATATCAACGACCTACCGATCGCCTTCGACATCGCCTGGTACGAGCAGAAGGCAGTTACTGTGCTGTTGGCACTGTTAAGCCAGGGTGTCGAGGACATTCGACTCGGTCCCACGCTGCCTACCTTCCTCTCGGAGGGTGTGACCGACCTCCTGGTCGAGGAGTTCGGTATCAACCCGATCGACACTGTCGAATCCGACATACAGGACCTTCTCACATCGATAGGCAGGAAGACGACTCCGACGGCAATGTCCGACTAGAATAAGGGGCGGTAATACGTTCTCTCCAATGAGAGTTATTGATTGTGATTGTAATGTAAAAATCAAAACACCGATATGAAGAAATCAACCGGTGTCGATACAGATATTAGCGACGGTAAGTGCCATGAACACCTTGCATGTTCTGACTGTCAAACCGGCGAATGTCCACTGAACCAACTGCAGAAAGAAACAGAGAAGACCGAACTCCGATACGAAGATGGTGAAGTTATAATCAAAGAAGTTACTGGGGAACTTCCAAACGGCGAAACGAAACACTTCTCGATGGTTGCGGAACCGATTGCTGACGAATCAGGAGAGGTTGCGGAGATGGTTCAGAGTTTGATAGGTATGACAGAACTCAAATAGCCGTAGGATTTCCCATCGAGATCTCCGTTCCAAAGTCGAAAATTACAAAATCATTTTGGCGGGCCATGGCAGAGTTACTGAGTTATGCGGCCTTGAACGAGGTCGAATTTGCCAATCATCCAGGGAATCAACAAACAGGGCCGACTATTTGCAAGAGAACTACAAAGAACCACCACGGTGTGACCGAGTAGGTGGGACTGTTCATCTGGCTGCTTGACTCGATAAAAATATGTACTGACACTGTTATCGACGGAACCGGCGGTTGATTCTTGGCCCAAGGAATCGGAGCGCAGTTCCGGTACCCAGGACTACTCGGTTCCAAAGTATTACGAAAAGCCGAAAAAGTGTTATTTTATCCCAATCACGGATACATACGGAATGTACTATCGGCGAATGGTACTGCGGGCAATCGGAGCGGGGGCAATAACCGGAGTTACGGGCTGTTCGGCGGTCGGATTGCAGGGGACCGCGATGAATGACGGACCGCGAACTGTCACCGACGAGGCTGGTCGCGAAATCTCGCTACCAGGAGCAGTCGAGCGCGCCGTCGCGGTTGGGCCAGGTGCGCTCCGGCAGGTTGCCTATCTTGGTGCGACCGGCCGCATCGTCGGGATCGAGGACGGTGAAAGTGAGTGGCTGCAGAAGGTACCGTACAATCAGGCCACCCCCGGACTTCGCGAAAAGCCAGTGATTGGCTCGGCAGGACCAAACGCCGGCGGCAACGGCGAGGAGATACTATCAGTCGATCCGGACGTGATCTTTTTCTACGGCGATCCGTCCCGGGCCGAGGCGCTCCAAAAGCAAACGGAGACGCCAGTCGTGGTCCTGGGAATTACGGATTTTGGTGGCGCGGAAAAACGGCAGCAACTCTACGAAACCTGGCGGTTAGTCGGTGGAATCCTCGGCATGGAGAACCGGGCGGCGGAACTGGAGATCTTCGTGGAGGAGACGATCGAGGATTTGGGCGATCGAACCGCCGATCTGCCCGAAGCTGAACGAGCCACTGCCTACGCTGGCGCGATTAGCTACAAAGGTGCCCATGGGATCGCCACAACCCGGCGGCAGTTCCCGCCATTCGCGTTTACAAACGTCGAGAACGTCGCGAGTGTGCTGGAAACCGACGCGGCGTCGGTCCAAATCAGCGAAGAGAAACTACTCACCTGGGATCCCCGCGCGATCTTCGTCGATTCGAACAATCTCGATCGGGCCCACGAAGACCTGTCGAACAACGAAGCGTTAGACCGCCTCACAGCCGTCGAAAACGGCGCGGTCTACACACTGCTCCCGCACGCGAGTTACCACCACAACTACGGATCTATCCTGGCCAATGCCTACTTCGTCGGGTCGACACTATACCCCGACCGATTCGACGATGTCGATCTCGAATCGAAAGTGAACTCGATCTTCGAACGGATGCTCGGCGCACCGCTGTACGACGAACTGATTCAGGCGTACGACCCATACCGAAAACTTGAGGTTTAAAAATGGCTACCGAGACGGTCCTGCAACAGCGCGAGCAAACGACCCGGCGGACCTATGCGATCGCGACCGGATGGCTTCTCTTGCTTGTGGCTGTCTCCGTAATCGCTGTGGGTATTGGATCGGTCACGGTCCCAGTCTCAGATGTCCTCGCAGCGCTAGTAGGAGGGGCCAGCCAGACCCAACGGGCAATCGTTTGGAACCTTCGACTCCCACGGGTACTTGGCGCGGCCGTCGCCGGTGCAGGATTGGCGGTCGCTGGCGCAGCAATGCAGACCGTTCTCCGCAATCCGTTGGGTGCGCCCTACACACTCGGGATATCACAGGCGGCGGCGTTTGGCGCGGCCATCGCCATCGTCGTCTTCGGCGTCGGTAACGCCGGTATGGCCAACTTCGGGGCCCTCGGCCCGTATGTTACGACAGTTACGGCCTTCCTAGCGGCGATGGTTTCGACGGGCGTGATTTTGCTCCTGGTGACTTACCAGCAGGCAACACCCGAAACGTTGATCCTGACCGGCGTGGCAATCGGATCGCTGTTCACCGCCGGGATGACCCTCCTGCAGTATTTCGCCAGCGACACTGAAGTTGCGGCTATCGTCTACTGGACCTTCGGCGACGTCGGCCGGGCGACCTGGGGCCACGCGCTTTTGATGACGGGTGTCGTTCTGCTCGCATTGGGCTACTTCGTCGCCAACGCCTGGAATTACGACGTCATGGACGCCGGGACCACCACCGCAAAGAGCCTCGGCGTCGATGTCGAATCCCTCAGGATCCGAGGGATGGCTGTCGCCTCGTTCGTGACGGCGATCGTGATATCCTTCGTGGGAATTATCGGGTTTGTCGGCCTTGTCGCCCCGCACATCGTCCGAATGCTCGTCGGTGGTAACGAACGCTACCTCCTGCCGACCTCTGCACTGGCCGGTGGTGCGTTGCTGGTCGCAGCCGATACACTGGCCCGGACGGTGGTCGCCCCGGTCGTCCTGCCGGTTGGGATACTCACGTCCTTCCTCGGTGCACCGCTTTTCATCTACCTCGTCATCCACGGGAGGGGATACTGGTGACACTCGAAATCCATGATCTGGCGTTTGCCTACGAGGACGAGTCGGTACTCGAAGGAATTGACCTGACCGCCGAGTCAGGCCAACTCCTCGGGTTTCTTGGGCCGAACGGCTCCGGAAAGAGCACGCTGCTACAGGCAATCAACCGGATACTGGACCCCGATAGAGGGACGGTTCGAATCGATGGTGACCTCGTTTCAGAGTCGAGTCGCAACGAGATCGCCAGGCGGGTTGGCTACGTCCCCCAAGAAGAACAGAGCGCGTTCCCGGCCACGGTTTTCGAGACCATCTTACAGGGTCGCCGTCCCCAAGGGGGCTGGTCGCCGAGTGAGCGGGACCGACAGGCAGCAACGGCGATGATCGATCGTCTCGACCTCGAAGCGTTCACGAACCGGCGAGTAAGCGAGCTCAGCGGCGGACAACGTCAGAAAGTTCGACTCGGACGCGCGCTCGTCGGTGAACCATCGGCCCTATTACTGGACGAACCGACAAGCGCGCTCGATTTGAAACACCAACTGGACGTGATGGACCTGATAGTCGAGCACGTTCGCAAGCGGGACGTCGCTGGGTTGATCGCCATCCACGATCTCAACCTCGCCGCGCGCTACTGCGACCGGATCGCACTGCTATTCGAAGGGGAAATATACGACGTGGGAGGCCCGGACGTGCTAAACCCCGAGACGATCCGAACGGTCTACGGTGTCGAAGCGACCGTTCGACATCTCGGCGACCGTCGACTGGTCGTGCCGGAGACCGCAGTCGATGGCCAGCGGGCGCCCGAGGCCGAACTGGCTTTTCGAGTAACGGCTGACGACGACTGAGACACCATGACGTTCGACCTCACACAAATCGGAACGGTCCGAAGCGAGTTTGATCGGCCGACCGATCCGGCGACGATGCGCAAACACGAGAGTCAAATCATCCTCGACCCGAAATTCGCCGACGGGCTCACCGGAATCAATGATAACGACAGCCTGACAATCCTGTTTTACCTCCATAAATCGACAGGATACGACCTCGTCGCCCCTCGACGGGACGGCATCGACCGCGGGACCTTCGCCTGCCGGTCCCCCCATCGACCCAGCCCCATTGGCTCGACGACTGTCGGGTTGGTCGAACGGGACGGGCACGAACTTCGAGTCACAGGATTAGATGCGATAGACGGAACCCCAGTGCTCGACATAAAACCGTATGCAGCCTCGCTCGATCGGCCGCCCCACTCGGGGGGTGACGACCGTCGTAAAGACCCTCGCAGCCGTATCGAGGGATACGTCCGACACCGGGCCCCCGAAGCGCTATTGCTCGAAGCGGGTGAGGTTCACGGTCATTTCTGTCCATACCTCGCCCTCGGCGTGATGGCCGGTGCGCACGCGATTCGGAAACTCGGTGTCGCTTCGACGGGCATGGAAGACGTCGTCGCGGTCGTCGAGACCAACAGCTGTTTCGCTGACGGCGTTCAGGTCACGACGGGCTGTACGTTTGGCAACAACGGTCTGATTTACCGGGACTATGGCAAGACCGCAGTCACGCTCGTCTCCCGGGAGAACCCAGAGGAAGGCGTCCGACTCCACGTGAAGGAGCGGAAGGGGATCCTCGAGAAGGACTACCCCGAGGCTCACGAACTCTTCGAGCGCGTCGTGGCCCAACAAAATGCCACAGCCGAAGAACGCGAGCGGTTCAGCGAGGCCTGGGCGACGGTCGCGTTCGACCTGCTCGAGCGGCCCGTCCCGGACCTGTTCGATGTGGAGACGGCCGTCGCGGACGGGTTGCCCGAGCTCGCCCCCATCTTCGAGAATACGACCTGTGCGGCCTGCGGGGAGCAGGTGATGGCTTCCAAAGCAGTTGAGCAGGACGGAAAGAAGCTGTGTCGGGCCTGCGCCGGCGCCCCGTTCGGACAATTAGACGGCCACGGACTCAACTGGCAAGACGGAGCGTAATTGCTCCGAGAGAATTGGCCTTGACCCCGACTCCCTCAAGCGGCCCGACGTCCTGCCTGCACGCTAACGGGAAATCCCAATAGAATCACAGTGAATTTTGAACCTTTAGGACCTCCGGGGACTAACGGTTTCGTATGTCACAGGAACTTGACCGGATCAGTTTGACGCTCCCACCCGAAATGGTCGACCATCTGGACCGGATCATCGAGGACTGGGATTACTCGAGTCGATCAGAGGCTGTCAGGGACGCCCTTCGGGATCTCTTTGCCGCCTACGATTGGGAAACGGAGGAAGGCGGCGTCCACCACGGGACCATTACACTGGCCCATGATCACCACGAAAACGACATTGCGGATCATTTGCAGTCGGTCCAACACGACCGAACGGGGATCATAACGGCGACCCAACACATCCATATTTCTCACGATCAGTGCTTGGAGACGATTACGGTCAACGGACCGAGGAAAGAAATCAGCGAACTGGCCAACGAGCTCCGTTCAATAGACGGGGTGAGCCAGGTCAAGGTGGTTGTGGTCGGTAGTTGAAATGGCGCTAAAATCAATACCGTCGAACGCAGTCAGAAGTGAAAGAAAGTTGGGAAAGTCAAACTTTTGATTTATTACAGATGAGGGGATCAGATCGATTTTTTATTACCAAATGGGCCAGGTAACTGGAGATCGGACCGAAAATTCTCAACTGACCAAAAAAGTGAGGCTTTTCAATCAACTCCGCGTAAGGATTGTGCAATTGCGTTATATTTTCCGGAGATCTTTTTCGATTCAGTCCAAATCAGGATGATGAAAAAGTCGGATGGTAGTCCATCTATGCTGAATGGAAGATCTCATTCAGCATTAGGTAACTGACAGCACTCAAGGAAAACGGCTACTTATCGTGAACTTGCCGGAGTGCGTCGGCAGTCACAGTTCCCGAAATGCGATTTTTCTTCTGAGCGGTGGCCAGATCACACCAGCCCATCAACGCCTGTAATGGGGCCGGAGGGGGAAGGAGGTCTTGAAGAGCCCAAGGTCCTTCGTGTCCTTTTCAGGGTCGTCGTCCATGACGGACGCGAACTCTTTGGGGAGGTCCAGACTGAGTTTTCCCGACCAGATCTCGATGCCGTCAATGCCGACTGCAGTCATGAGTTAAAAACTGGTACTGCAGGGTGGTTTATGGTACTGTCAATAGGGAGTTCGACGATTGTTGTGTTGAAATCGATTCTCTCTTACCCTTGTCAAGGACCGGTGCCAGCTGGCGGTCCATCATTTCCACCACCTCCGTCCTCCGGAACAGCCACAGTAAATTGTTGGCTGCTATCATCATCGAAATACAAGGTCATTGTAACGTTTTCATCCTTCATGTTTCCTGTTGTCTGAAATTCTCCAAGTGTGAATGTCTCAGTAGTACCACCTGCAATGGTCGCAGATTCATTTAGCGGATATGCCGGTCCTTCAATTTCAATGCTATTGGTCGTGTTTAAATACCCACCACCGCCCTCGAACTCACCTTGGTCACCGTTTTTAATGGTATTGGCGTCAGCAGTAGTGTTGTTGACAGCGATTCGATTGATGGTGACAGGAGAATCCCCCTCGTTTTTCAGACTAAATTCAATCGTATCTTGTCCATCACCATTCGTCGTTTCTCCAGTATTCTCGAGGCTTGTTTGCTCGCTAGCGGGAGGTGGTGGGGTAGATCCGATATTCTCCTTCGCAGTTTTCCCCTCCGGCATCGACTGAACCCCAACCGTGTTGATCGTCACATTCTCCTTCTTAACTGTCAGATTCAGAGCTTGGACTCCCACTGGATACGGGCCATTCTCAACGGTCGGATCAAAGGCCGGTTCGTCCTCAAAGGCGGCGGTCCAATACTCGTCTGCCGTCAACCGGGTTGGAAGCGTAACGTTGAGTTCGCCGGTCAAATTCGCGATGTCGTCGGTCTCAGACGGGTATAACTCTAAGGTTACACGTCCGCTGCTGCTCTCCTGGTACTCGTTCTGGAGTGCGGTAATTCGAAGGTCGGTCCCACTCTCCGGGACGAGGTCCTGCTCCTCGATGACGACTAGGCCGCTCTGTTCACGCTCGTCGAGGTACAGCATCGAGTTCTCGTACCACGTCGAGCCTACGTCGAGTTCGTGATATCCCGGCCGATACTCCAGAAATCTCGTCTCAATCCGCTCGGTAGTATCCGTCTCGTCCGTGATGATGATATCATAGGCATCACTCGTCTGCAACGTACCCGAGGCCGGTGGTGGATTTGCTGCCAAGATCCGTGGCGGATAATCCGTCCCCAGGTTCACGGATGGAAATTGCGAGACGTCGTTCTGGCCCGCGGTCAAAGTCGCGCTGCGGACGTCCACCAGATCGTTCCGAACGTCCTGAAAGTGCTGGAATTCGACCTTCGAGTTCTCCGCTGGAACCACCTGGGCCTGGTTAATCGAAAGCAGAATCATCAAAATCGCGAATATCATAACAAACCCAACGACGCCGGATACACCCCGTGAATCATCTGTAAAAGAGAGGTCCAGGCTTTTGAACGGCATAATGGATAGGCATAATTTTGCGCTGTATACTCTTCAACATTTAGTTAAGAATCGTAGACTTCAGAACCGAACGACACTGTACGCCTGATTCAAAACCAGGGCGTGTTTCCTCCCTACCCCACTGAGAACGGACCGGTTACGGAGTCCTTTTCAGTGTCGGCAGGTTGATACTGGTCCCTGTGAGGCGGGTGGGAAGTATCAGATGGGAATGAATGCGAAAGGGTAGACGCTGCCACTCGCTGGGTGGTTTCTCCATGAAATCCTTGTTTCGGCTATTGTCTGTACATGGTCCCGGACTGATAGCCCATTATTATACCGTCGTATTCGAATTTCCCGATTTTCGGGAATAATGGTTGGAATTTATTAACATAATATAAAATAATTATGTATGAGACGGAGAAAACTGCTGATCGTGGGGGGAACGCTTCTCATGGGATCGATTGCGGGATGTGGCGGAGATGGGAATGGTGAGGGGGAGTCGGAAGCGACAACAACGACCGAGGAGTCCGAGGGGACACAGACAACAGTCACCGACGAACCCGAGAATGAGGAAACGACGACCGAAGAATCTGCGGAGGATACAATCGTGTACGGCGATTTGTATACCTTCGACTCGGATTATGCCGTAGACGTCGAATATTCCGACCCAGACACTGGAGATTCAGGGACGGGTTCGGCCAGATACAACGGCGATAATTACTACATGCGAATGGAACCCGATGATAGTGATGATGTCTACGAACTGTATCATATCGATGGGGACGATTACTGGGTCCTCAACGAGGAGATGTGCTATAAAAATCCGAGCCAGGAATTGGAGCCCGACTCGGACGTAAAGTCAGAGTCAGACGCAGACGCACACGGGAGCAAGCCCGACGTGAATCTGGAGCCGGATGGGACGACAGAACTCGACGGCGAAACGGTTTACATTTTCGAGGTGTCTGGTGAGGATATTGAGGGTGTCCTAACCCTCTATGTCAGTGCATCGACCGGGTATTTGCGCCGGGCCGAAGGAGAATGGGGGCAGGCCGACTTCCACTCGTGGGGTGAGGTCGATCCCATCTCGGAGCCGAGCATGGACTGTCAAACATACTAACCGGGACCCCAATCGCCTGTAAGTCCCTCGGTCACTGTCCCAATTCACCAAGAGACGGGAATTCACGTCTCGGGTGGGTGAATAACCAGCGTGGGCTCATGGCCCGCCACCTCGCATTCTGCCCGCTGTTCAATCGAATACGTCATTTCATCGGTCCCGTTGGGAATCGGAAGTCTGGCAGTGATCTGGGCCGTATGCGATGCCCCACCCGCGATCGTGTCAGGTCTGTCGTAGCTTCGCGGGTGATAGTCGAGATACACATCCCCTCCGGCAACCAGATTCTGGCCAGCGAGACAGGCCGATAATTCCGGAACCGAGAGCGGCCTGGTGAACGGCCCATCATTCGTCACTGTTAGTGTTCCAACTGTGGCTTCGGCTGGGACCATCTCCTCATCCGGCGGAGCATCTGCAGGGGCTGAAACAGTGATCGTCTCGTTTACGTCGACGTTCGTACTCATTCCAGCACTCGTGATATCAGCCCCGACCAACAGGACTGTGACGACAAGAAACACAGTCACAATAATTGTCGCCGTTCGGGGTGAAATCGTTGGTCGCTTCGTGCGCAGCGTATATCCGAGGAAAACGAAAAGGACTGCGGACCCAAACAGAACGAAGAAGATGCCGGTTGCAGCCAGGTCATAGCGGACAACCACGTACACGAGAAAGACCACATAGGCTGCGCCTGAGAGAATCAGTGAAATGTGATCGAGAACGTCCCGGTCCATGGTTACACCACCAACGAGAAAGGAAAGAAACGCCAGAAAGAGAATTGCAGCTTTGACCGGTATCGAGAGCGAAAAGACGACGTCCCGCACGAAATACGTCAATGCCCCAAAGGCGAATCCGATACCCAGAATATACAGCAACGTCCCGCCATCGATGTCGAAATCCATGGATGGAATTCGGCCAATGTCCCAATTAGCGTTTGGATTACTGCTGGCCCATCAGCCGAACGCCCACAGTCCGGCCCGTTCCAATTCCAAACTGCAGCCGATTCGCATGCTAACAAACGAACAACTATACTTATCGAACTATACAGACTTTGCATGCCCGATCTCAAATCCGATGACTACTACGAGGCCCACGCGGACTTCTGTAGTATCTGTGGGAACGCAAACCGTCTGAAAGTCCTCGACGTTCTCAAATCTGGAGAGTCCTACACCGTTTCCGAACTCACTGCAACGACTGGGATTACCCAATCCACCCTCTCCCAACATCTGAAACTCATGCGGGACCGCGGAATGGTTTCTCGAACAAAAGAGGGCGTAAACAACTACTACCGGATCAAGGACGAGCGCATCGTGGAAGGCATGCTCACCATCCGGCAGGTCGTCGAAGAGCAAATTGAAGAATAAGAGAGAGCGCGGGCGACCATGTCTCAGGCCGCGGCGTCAGCCTCCTCAGCATTTCCTTCCCAGACGTTTGCACCGCGCCACTTTCCGACTTTCCGGAGCCCATAGGCCAACACCGTCAGGCCGATACCCACACCCATGACCACTGCACCCAGCAACGCGCCCACCACCGAGAGCACCAACCCAAAGCCCAGCACGGTTAGCAGGCACCCGGCATAGGTGCCCATTGCACAGGGACAGGTCCCCAATCGATCGATATCCAAGCGGATGCAGGGGTTAGTGAGCGTGGTGTTATCGACGATTGCCTGGCGCAGATGCCCCTCTTTGAGTCCTGCAGTCGGGATCCCGTAGGTCTCCGTCGGGGTCTCTATCGTGACAGTTCGACACATGAAGCCTTCACACTCCATCCGTGTTACCTCATCGAGGGGAACCGTGTACTCCAACGGGGAGTCGGGGTCCGCCTCAGCCATCGGACGAACGGCAACAACTTCATCCGTCACGATGACCTCAGTATCCGGCTCCGCGACCGTGTCACTGCTCACCGTCGAGGCTCGGAACTGTACTTTCCCGGGGAGATCTTCGGCCGGTGGTTCGGGTGGTGGCATGATCCTCACCTCCAATTACTAATACGACATCCGGATATATAAATATAAGCATATTTATAATAAGCGAGTGTATTTGGGGTGGTTGGTCTGCCTCATGGCATTTAATTAAATATAATAAATTTACAGGTGTGAAAAGTGCCAACATGGCCCAAAATCCAATGGCGGCGTTTGGGAGACAGATTTGGACAACACTGTTCCAAGTGGACCCACCCCACGAGCTCCGGAGTACCGCTACGGACAGATTATCCCCGAATCGGGGAAATGTCTCACGAATCTAATACCCGCGGTCAGGACTGTGATTCCCCAAGGAAAGTCAACACGCCCCGGACGTTCATGCGGGCTTCTTCTCGGGCCTTCAACGCGCCCCAGGCCCCACCAGTTTCGGTCTGTTCGGCGAAATATGCGACAGCCTCATCCGCGCCTACCGCATCCCGCTTCTCAGCCACGGCTTCGACCCAGTCACTCAGCACGGTTCTGTACTCCTCGAGAACCTTTTCTGGTCCCTGTGGACCAAAATGGCCGAGATACAGCACACTGGCGGAAAGCGATTCGATCATCTCGATGTCTTCAAGTGAGGCCTCGAGGTCGAAGTCCGGTGGGGGACTTGACGGCTGAACCCGATCCACCCCCGGTGTCTTGATCCCTGCTGCATCGCCAGTGAAAACACCACCACCTGATAGGTCCTCGTACACGACCTGATGGAACGCATGTCCGGGAGCTGGGTGCACAAGTAATTCCCGATCACCAAGGTCGATCCGGTCACCAGCATCGAGTTCGACGATCCGGTCCGTTGGAATCGGGTGGGGCGTCGCGTAATTCTGTATTTGCTCCCCAACCGCTGCAGTCGTGCCCTCCCAGAGCCGTTCGGGATCGACCAAATGGGTCGCTCCGCGATGATGCACAAAAATATCAGCATTGGGACAGGCGTCCGCAAGATATCCCGCCCCACCTGCATGATCTAGATGGACGTGTGTCAAGATGATCGCCGAGAGCATCTCCGGTTCGATTCCCAACTCGGTCAATGCATCGAGAATGGTCTCCCAGTTTGCGCCCGTTCCGGTGTCGATCACGGCCGGCTTTTCTGTAGCCAAAATATACGGAGAGCAGTATTTAGCCGGTTCGAAGTCCCTGGTCCACACGTAGTGGAGGTCCGTCTCCTCGAGGACGGATGGGGTCCGAACCCTGGGTTCAGTCATACCACTCTATCGGACCCCGGGACAAAAAATCCAACTACCGGTTGCACCCCGGAACGCGACGTTTTGACCGCTGGAGAGGGGGGTTCGGATTTCGTGGATCGGGTATTTTGTTCGGTCGACCGGGAAGGCCGTGGCTCCTCGGCGAGCGATTCGGGACTGGCCCTCTCTCCAGTCCCATCAGCATAGATCCGTTCCGCTCGGGTCTCGAATTCGGCCAGGTCGATATCGCCGTTCACGTACTGGGCTTTGAGCCCCTCGATCGCCTCAGCTTCAGTCATTTCCGGGCGAGGCCGAGACGCTGGTTCAGCGCGAGGGGACAAACCCCCAGCGAACATGCCGACAGCGGCCATCCCCACAAGAAGCAGCACAAACAGCAAACCCATCATTACTACATATGAAACGTGCTCCGACCGTACCGCAGTTGCCCTGGGGTCTCGAAAGTTCCGGCGGGCATTGTTTTTAGAGCAAACCCTGGATTGCTCAAGCAAGCAGATTCGGGACGACACCAATGAGCAGATGCATTGCAACTCCCAGCACCAGGACAGCTGCAACGATTTGAAAGATCGCGTGATAGTGCTCGCCACGCTGTTTCGTGACCTGGAACATCGAACCGGCACCACCACCAATAACAGCCATCGTCGCAACAATGGAGACCGTATAGGCGGCGACAGCGAGCGCCACAAGTCCACCACCCTGTTTGCTCATGACCACTGAAATGAAGGCGATCATCGAAACCGGTGGCGAGAGCGTAAAGAGCGCGCCGATCGTCCCAATTTTGAGGTACTCGAACACGCCGTGCTCGTGGGTGTGGGCATTGTGTTGTGAATGGTCGTGGGCCGAGATCGGGAGGTGAACGTGGACGTGGTCATGTTCGCCCGATCCGTGATCGTGTTCATGCCGATGCAGGAGCCGCCTCGTGCCACTTACTCCGAGGTACAGGCTCAGCAGGGCCAACACGACACCCACAACCAGCAGACCGGCCTGTTCGAGCAGTGGCGGGAAGGATGTCACCCCGAAAAGAACGGAGGCAAGCACGATCCAGAGCACGACGAGCAAGGCGTGTCCAACCGCGAAACAGCTCCCGACGAGCGCTGATAGTTTCGGATCGCCTGCATCGTGGGTCAGGGCCGTGATCCCGGCGACGTGATCGGGTTCGATGCCATGAGTGACTCCAAGCACCCCGGCAGAGAGCAGTAAGCCAGCCCCAACTGTCGGGTCCATATGCTACGTGTCCACATGCAGCTGGCTTTAGCAACCGTCCCAGTTATCAATCTATGAGAATGAGCGGGAGGTCCAAAGAGTTGTTCTACGTATGTTCCATGTTGGCACGTCGGTATCGTCGTAAAACCGCTGACAGCGGATCGACACCTGAAACCCATGGACATCGCTGACATCCTTTCGACCGACTTCGTCCAGTTACCCCCCGACGCCACCGTGTCGGCGCTCGCCGGGAAGTTCGAGGACCCCACTCTCGTCGGCGTCGTCGTATATGGGGATCAGTACAAAGGAATCGTGACCCGACGGCAACTCACCGGGTCTCATCACCAGCCCAACGAAACGCTACGCTCCTTGGTCTGGCAAGTCCCACACCTCGACCCCGAAGAAGACGTTCGAACGGTGGCACAGTTGATGATCGACGCCCACGCGCAATTGCTTCCGGTCTTCGAAGGGGAGTCGCTGATCGGGGTGGTCACCGCAGACGACCTGCTGAAACGGGTCCAGTCGTACCTCGATGTCGCAACCGTCGAAGATGCGGCGACGACCGACCTAGTGACCCTCGATCCAACAGCTACCTTCGGGGACGCGTTGCATACCTTCCGCGAACAGCAGATCGCTCACCTTCCAGTTGTGACGGGGGATCAAGCGGTCGGCATCGTTAGTCTCTCTGACGTGACCGATCTCACAGTTCGGTCCGTCGCGAAGAGTCAGGGCGGAGATCCGGGCGGCAGAAAATCAGTTGGCGGACCGATGTCCGCAAGCTCCGGCCGTGCGGGCCGGGGGGGATTCGGCGCACGGGAAGGGGACAACACGCGGTTGCTCGATCTTCCGATCCGGGACGTCATGACGGAACCAGTCCGAACAATCAGCCCCGAGGCGACACTCGACACCGCCGTCGCAACAATGTCCGAAATCGACGCTTCATCGTTGATTGTGACACGAGACGAGGACACGAACGGAATCCTGACGAAAACCGACATCCTGGATGCCCTCACCTGGGACGCCGGTGGGAACCGACCGGTACAGGTCTATGGAACCGACTTGATCGACGATCTGACCTACGAGGACATCGTCGGGATGATCGAGAATTTCGACGACCGCGATCACCGAATGAACGTCTTGGATGCGAAGGTCCACCTTCAGGAACACACCGAACGCCTCCGGGGGACTCCGCTGCTCCTGGCTCGGATCCGGCTCCATACCGATTCGGGCCTATTCATCGCATCCGGGGAAGGCTACGGTGCGAGTCACGCGATCAATAACGCGAGAGACACCGTAGAACGCCAGATCCGGAAGCAGAAGACCTACGGACAAAGCAAGAAGCCACCCGACGAAGAATTCTGGGAGCGCCGGTTTGGCTGGTTACTCGAAGGGGATTGACGGCGGTCCTACCCGGTCCGTGACCCAATTTCTTGGAATTACAACCGATACATATGTAACTGTCCCCCATAGTTTCAGACAGCTATCACCGAGCCACCGAACCATGCCCCCAACCGAATCCGACACCCACGAGGGAGTCCCCCAGGACGAGGGTGTCGTATTTATCGCGAACGTGATCGACCCTCGAGAAGGGGGACGAACATGCACGATTTCACCGGTTCCAAAGACGGAGACCGAGCTTCTTGACGTCTGGATTTCGGCCGATGAGGACTCGTTCGTCTCGCTCGAGGACGTACGGTAACTGGGAGTGGGCCCGGTGAATCGGTGTGGATTACTCCGAGGACATATACTCCATCTGTGCGGTCCGGTCGGTCCGACAGGACGGACAGATCTCTAAGTCGAGGGTTTCGAGGGCCGATTCGTCAAGTTGCTCGCGCATGGTATCGAGCCCGTCTTTCGACGCGAACGGCTCCCCACAGACCTTGCACTCGACCATCTCTTTTTCGACGATCGGTCGCCGGTCGGGGATCGTTCCATCGCCGATCGCCACTGTTCCACTCACGGTCATCACGTCTTCCGGACAGGCGGTCTCACAGTGTCCACAGCCCACACAGGCACCGGGATCGAAATACAACGTATCATCCGTCTGCTCGAGGGCCTCGGTCGGACAGACGTCGTGACAGGTCGAACAAAGCGTACAGCCGGCTTCATCCACAGTTACTGAGCCGCTCCCGGGAACGGCCACCGACTCTGAACTCGTCCCGGGTCCAGCAGCCAGCGAAACACTCGCTCCAAGCCCGAGTGCATGCCTGGTGTCCGTTTCGATGCCCGCTGTCGAGACCACATCAATAAACTCACCGAGCACCCCGTCCATGGCCGCCGCCAACGCGTCTGGGTCCGTGGTGTCCGTAACACGAACTCGCTCACCCAACCCCAGATCCGAAAGGGCTTGATTCGCCTCGCGGGCGGCGTCCTCGACCGGTTCTGTCGCCCGATCTGGATCGCTCGCCAGGATGACTCCGTCGGCGCCCCGAGCGATCGTGTAAATCGTGGCCACGTCGGGGACCGAGAGTACGTTTGGTACTTCAATCGGGAGTATCGCTGGGACTGCCCGAGAGGAAAGCGTTGCTCGGAAGGCTGGAGCGATTTCCTCGCTGACAAAGGCCACACCGAAGGGCGTCGAATCTGCGCCCCAGGGGAACCTTGAGCCACCAGTTGCCTCAGCCATTGGCTCCATCGCTGCGTCGACGACCGTGGCCGTCGTTTCGGCGTCGTACACCCGTGTCGGCTCGATGGACGCCGTCGGACAGACCGACACGCAGGTCCCACAGGCGACACAGCGGTCAGGTTCCACCGATACCCCGCCGCCGTGGGTCAGCGAAATCGAGATGGCGTCGTTCGGGCAGGCGGACTCGCACAGCGAACACCCCTCGTTTCCGGCCGTCCCGACCGCGCAGGTTCCGTGATCGACTGTCACCTCGGGCCTGGCCCGCATTCGAGCAGCCCGCCGGACAGCCCCGGTGACACCAGTCCGAATTCCGTGGACCCACCGATCCTCGAGCAGTGGACCGGAATACTCCGGCCAGACGACCTGGGTTGCCTGTACTGTCTCGACAGCCGGGTCGTCCGCCGGCCGAATCGCGTTCGCCGGACACACAGCCGGTTGAACGGCCTCGCCAGTTACTTGCACTGGGACCGAAGTTGTCGCCTCGGGATACCGACGAAGGCAGCGACCACACTCCGTACAGTCATCGGTGACCCGGCGCTCGACGGTGACCTCGTAGCCGCCATTGTTCCGTTCGAGGGTCACCGCAGCGCCGGACCTGATCATAACCGCTTCGGGAAGGCTCGTATCGTGGAGGTCGGTCCCGTTGGTGAGAAGTGTGACATCGGTCGTTCCAGCCAGGTCCCGAGCGGCGAGTGGATCGCCAACAACGAGGACGTGTTCCGGGGATGGCTCTGGGTCGGCGGGAAAATCGCGTTGGGCGGCCATCCCACCGAGCGCGGCGTTGGCCGAGCCGGCGACGATTGCTGTCGCCGTGGCATCGTCTTGGGCCGCGCCGATGAACGGACTGACCCGATCCGTGAGATATCCCGCTTCGCGGAGGCCCGCTTGCAGTTCAGCAACCGCCGGACCAGTTCCGGCCACGAAAACCACGCGATCGGTGCCGGCTGCCTCGATTCGGTCGACGATTTCCTCCTGGTGGTCGGCAATAGACCCTGTCACGACCGTCTCGTCGACAGTCAAGGAATCGGCAACGGCTTCCCGATCGATATTCGCCGTCCCCCGACAGTCGCTAATAATTGCGATCGTCATTGGCGCACGCCCTCACGTTGAGCGTCGAACACAATGAGTCCAGCGACAATGTCTGCGACCGCCTCGTAGAACGGCTCGTCAGTCGTCTCCTTGATGTCCGCGGCCAACTCGACGAACCACTCGCCGTGTTCACTAAGGAAAACCCGCTTCCGATCGGCGTTCTCAAGAGTGAGTTCACGCAACGCGGCGAGTTCGACTGCCGCGTGATCGGCCTCCTCCTTGAGATCGGGGGCTGGAGCGATTCCCAATTGTTTGAACGTCTGCGTGACCGCCGCCAGGGGTTCGCCCAAGAAATCGTCCTCGTAGTAGGATTCGTGGATCTGGAGTTTCGGCCGTGGACCGACGAACAGCCGGGTGAATTCCGCAGCGAGCCGATCTGCTTCCGCTTCCGGGTCCGTGACGGTCTCGCCCCACTCCGCGAGGGCTTCGAGACCCGCTCGCAACTGGTCGTTCGGGGCGATGTCCGGTTCGGGGAGCGGACCGGTGGAAAGTGCCTCGACGGTCGCCGCGTCCGGCGGGTCCGAAAGCACTCCCGAAAGCAAGTCATAGAGCTGTGCCAGCGTCGCGTCCTCGGGTGATGTGTCCTCGGAATGCATGAGTCTCAGTCCGGTGAGTAGTGTCCCCGAGTCAATCAGTGACCCGGATCGTGATTCCGTACAGTAGACCAACAAGCCCGGCAATAATCACGAGCATCGCCACGTTGAGTCCCAGCCCCCAAAAGAGTCCAAATGACCCTTCTAGAATGGTCTCAGGTGCGTCCAAGAGATAGAGTGTTACCTGGGTCCCTGGAACCGGGGCCAAGATGCGATCGATCATGACGCCTGAATAGATCACGGCAAAGGTGAACAGTACCACGACCACCCCTGCGATTTGAATATGGCGATCCGTCCCTGTCTCGCCCCCGTCCGTCCGGGTTCCCTCGTCGTCGACCCAGCCAGCCCACTCCTCGCGTGCTCGTTCGAGGGAGACTGTCCCGGTGAAAACCGAGGTGTCGAGAGGGAACTCCAGAACGTGAGTGTCATACAGGTGGAAGGTGACCCCCATCAAGAGCGTAAAGGCAAAGACAGCGTGGAGGTCACTCGCCACGAGGAACGATGGCCGATAGCGGAGCAACAGGCCGGGGAACATGAGTACGAGCCCCGTCAGCGTGAGTACTGTCAGTTCTACCGCGATGATCAACATCTCGGATTTCTGGATCCACGTGTACTTTCCAGGTCGGGGCTCCTCGCCTCGCCCAAGAATATGCTTCGCGTAGGTGATCGCCTCACGAACGGTCCCGGGAGTTGGCATCCACGCTGTGGGCACGTCCCCAGTCGCCAGCCCGGTGAGCAGGTAGAAGATGAAGTAAAGCAATGTGATGAACAGTGTGACGCCGGCAACGATGTGGATCAGCACGATGTTCTGGTAGCCGACCACCGCGACGAGCCAGCCGACGTGCCCGCTGAAGGTAATCGCCGTGCCGGTCAGGAACAACACGAGAATGGCCAAGGCCATCAAGAAGTGGACATACACCTGCACGGCCGAGAACCGATCGACCTGTGTGGTGGACTCACTCATCGATTCACCCCCGGATGTGTCCGGAGCGATAACACGAGAAGCAGAGACACCATTGCGACCAGGCCGGTGAGATAGACCCCCAAGAGTCCGCGCAGAATCAGCCAGTTACCAGACATGGACTCGTACTGGGAGACGCCCTCACCGACGAGGGCGAGTGTCTCCCGCATCCACACGCCAGTCGTGAGCCCGGGTGAGGCAGCATTCAGCGCTACCAGGACTCCGGCCGCGACCAGCACTGCGGCGACTGCGGCGATGATATGTCGGACGTGATCGGTATGCATCTTTGTCCTATGGCTCAGTCACTTCCCGTGCCGAAGACGACGCCCGCTTCGCCCTCGGTGAACATCGTATCGCTACCGCGGCGACGCATCTCGTCGGAAATCTCGCTTGCGGTCCCGTAGATCAGCGCATCGGTCGGGCAGGTTTCCACGCAGGCAGGATCTTTGCCCTCCTCGAGCCGCGGTTTGCACGTCGTACACTTGTCCATGATCCCGGCGCCACCGGCCGTTTCTTCTTCGGTCGGGTACTGCGGAGCCCCGAACGGACACGCCCAGGAGCAGTACGAACATCCGATACAGAGGTCTTTGTCGACCTGCACCAGATCGTGTTCGTCCCGATGGAGTGCATCAGTCGGACAGACGTCGATACAGGGAGCCTCCGCGCAGTTATAACACTGCATCGGCGTGTGAGATTCCCCGCCGGTGTACCGGGTCCCGTCACGGCCCTCGTTATGGGTCACGATTTCGATCCGTTCCTCCGAGTGGCCGATGTCCCACTCGACCTTACAGGCGACCTCACAGCCGCCACAGTCGATGCAACGATCGACGTCAGGGATCACGCGTTTCGTCATCAGTCATCACCCCCCAGCGGGCGGCGAATGAGGCCTTTCTCTTCCTGGTAGGCCAGTTGTTTCTCGGGGAGCTCCGGGATCTCCTCCGGATCCGCTTTGTCCAGCACCGCGAGGTTGGCTTTCGTCTCTTGCATCATCGTATGTGGGTCGTACCCGTCCGAAGTCCCGATGTTCGCCGAATCGCCGATCGTGACCGGTTCGAACCCGTCAGGATACCGATCAAGCAGCGACTCGCCCTCGAAGATCCCGCCCCAGTGGAAGGGGAGGAATATCTCTTCCTGATTCACCCGCTCGGTCACACGGGCCTGCACGACCAACGTGCCCCGTTTAGTGCCGACGGTGATCCACCCACCCGTGTCAACGCCGAGTTCGTTGGCAACTTTCGGGTTGATCTCGGCGTACATGAAGGGAGCCCGTTCGGCCGTGTACGGATTGTTCCGGGTCTCGGCCCCGCCACCAGTGTGTTCGACTTGCCGACCGGTCGTCATGATCATCGGATGGGAATCCGACAGATCCGACCGATCGAGCTGCTTCGACTGGTTGTTGAGGTTGACCCGGAACACGTCCTCCATGTCCTCGTAGGTGGGGAACTCCTCGGCGAGGTCAGGTCGGGGCGTCTCGATCGGTTCGCGGTGAACCGGCACCGCGTCATATTGGTTCCAGGCCGACCCACGAGCTCGGCCCCGTCCTGTCGGTGGGTCCGGCTGTGCGTGATCGAAGTCGGTGTACTCCGCCGGATCGACGTCGTAGCCCTCGTCGGCAAGTGCCCTTGCGGCGTCGTACACGGACATGTCCTCACGCTCGGCGTATTCGATCGGGATAGTCATCGCGGCCGGGTCGTCGGGATCCGGAAGCGCCGTGTGCCACATCGGGTACTGCGGGACACCCTCGAGCGTGCCGTCCCACCAGTCCGGTTCGTAGGAATTGCGGATGAGCGTCTCACCGTCCGGCCCCTCGGTGCCCCATCTGGTCCGGAAGTCCGCCCCACCAGCAGCCGGGTGTTTGCCAGCATCGTAGAGGATCGGAGTCCCCGGATGGTCCTTGTGCCAGGACGGCCAGGGCATTCCGTAGTAATCCCCGGCGAGATCGTGGTCGTCTGTAACCTCGGCCTTGAGGTCCTTCGGACTGAACACGCCGGCGTTCTCCTGGTGGGCCTTCATGCGCTCGGGAGTCTGGCCGATCATCCCGATCGTCCGCATCCCGAGGTTCCACTCCCGGGTGACGTCCTCGATCTCGTCGTAATCGAAGTGCTCGCCGAACCCGAGCCGCTCGGCGAGATCCTGTGCGATCTCGAAGTCCGACTTCGAGTTGTGGCGCGGGTCCACGACCTTGTTGCGCCACTGGATCGAGCGGTGGGTGTTCGTCACACTCCCACGCGTCTCCAGTTGGGTCGCGGCGGGGAGCAGAATAATACCGTCGTCTCTGTCAGGCAACGAGGAAGTCAGCGCGGGGTACGGGTCGATCCCGACGATAAGTTCGAGTTCCTCCATCGCCTCCTTCATCCGGTTCATCTCGGAAACGGAGTTCAAGGAGTGCCCCCAGATCATCACGGCCTTGATCGGCTCGGGCTGGTAGAAGTCCTCCCCGGCGGTAGTATCCGGGTGGGCGCCCTCGTACCAGCGGGAGACCGTAAAGCCGTTTTTCTCCATGATATCCTTGGAGTGGAACCGGTCGAACATGTCGTCATACGACGTGGACCCGCTGGTCGATGGGGTCTGGTCCCAGACCGAGGCCCAGTGACGCCACGCCCCTTCGCCGAGTCCGTAGTAGCCCGGAAGGGTGTTTGAAAGGACTCCGAGGTCCGTCGCCCCTTGCACATTGTCGTGGCCCCGAACGACGTTGAGGCCCCCACCAGGTTGGGCGGAGTGACCCAATGCCAGATTGAGCGTCGCAAACGATCGGATGTTCTGCGTTCCGTTGTTGTGTTGGGTCGCACCCATCGCCCAGTCGACCGTCGAGACCTCGGCTTTGGCCAGGATCTCAGCGACTTCCTTGAGTTCCTCCACGTCGACCCACGTGATGTCCGAAACCGTCTCGAGGTCGTAGTCCTGGAGGTTCTCCTTAACGTCCGCCCAGCCGTACACCCGGTCCTGAATGAACTGTTCGTCGTGGGCCTCCAGGTTGAAGACGATGTGATACAGCAGTCCGTTGATGAAGGCCGTATCCGTCCCCGGGCGGAACCGAACAACCTTGTCCGCCTGCGCGGAGGTCTTCGTGAATCGCGGCTCCGCGACGATGATGGTCCCCCCGTTGTCCTGCATCTTCTGCGGGTATTGCATCATCACCGGGTGCGACTCGGTAGGGTTATGCCCGATGATGAGGTTCGCGTCCTGGTTGCGATAGTCGTTGATCGGGTTGGTCTGGGCACCAAAGCCCCAGGTGTTCGCCAGGCCGGAAACAGTCGTCGAGTGACAGATCCGGGCCTGATGGTCGACGTTGTTCGTCCCGTAGAAGGCCGCGAACTTCCGTTGCAAGTAGGCCTCTTCGTTATTGACCTTCGCCGACCCCATCCACATGACCGAATCCGGAGTGTACTCCTCGCGGATGCGATCGAGTTCCTCGGCAATCTCGGACAGAGCCTCGTCCCAGGAGATCGCCTGCCAGTCGCCGTCGACCTTTTTCATCGGCTCCTTGAGCCGAGTCTCGGAGTTGACCGTGTCAGTGAGACTGGCGCCTTTCGAGCAGAGTCCACCCTGATTGACTGGATTGTCCTCCCAGCGCTGGAGCCCGACGACGGCGTCGTTTTCGACTTCCAGCTTCAACCCGCACCCGACGGCACAGTGGGTGCAAATCGTCTTGACCGTCTCCGGTGACTCGTTCTCACCCGATTCTGTTTCTTCCTCAGTCGACTGTGCGAGTACACGAGAACTTCCTGCGGCGGTGACGATGGCCGTGCCGCCGGCCGCTTTGAGGAAGTCCCGACGCTCGAAACTTATGCTGGACATTAACAAGCAAGATATCGGGAGGAAGCCCGGTAGTACCCCACCCAATATAGCGAGGGGGTTTTAGTCGTGTGCAATACTCACTCAGCCATAAAATGGCCCGCGTTCCGGTTCTCAATGTATCCAGAAGACTCGAACGTGTCAACGGGCTCCAATAAATTGTGGTGATTGTGAGTCAAACCCAAAACCGGCTCGTACCTCCTGTACGGGCTGATGGCTGCAGCATCTAGTCCCGCTGGTTTCCGCTCCGTTCCAAGAGGGCTAGGACTTATCGACTGGCACCTGGTAGCAGATAGTTTATAAACCGCATCGCCAACACGTCCACCAAACTCGCAGACGTTCAAACCGACCTCGACACGAATCAATTAGGCCCCACATCATCTCATAGCAAAAATACAGGACTCTCAATGGCGACAAGTGGTCACCTGAACCGGACAAGCAGATACGCGAGTCCCGTCAACCCGATCCAGGCTCCCAACCCGATACCCGCCACGAGACCGAAGACAGGAGGTCCGAAAATCGTACTGACCGCCCAAATCGCGACACCGATACCGGCAAGGGCGTGGATCCGACGGCCCCTCACCGTAAGCGGAAGCCCAGTAAAGGTCTGATACATTCCCCGACCCCCAAACACGAGCGCCGTTCCAAAGAACACAGCACCAAGGAGGCCACCGAACCACCCGACTAGACCGGGATCACCATCCACCGGTTGTGGAATCGTAACGGGAATTTCCGTCGTGGGTCTCGGGGTTTTCGTCCCTGGCGTCGTCGTTTCGGGGGCTATCGTCGTTTCAGGTGCAGTCGTTGTTTCCGGAGCGGCCAGTACTTGGACAGAGGCAGTCGCGGGATCGGAACTTTCGATGCCCATGTCATCTTCGACCCAGAGTGCCACGGGATACGTCCCGACATCCTCGAAGCTGACCGTTTGCCCGGCCTGGTGGGTAACGGTGGATTGTCCCGCAATCGTGAACCGATAGTTTCGGACTTCGCCATCGGGGTCCGAGGACCCGGCCGCCGATACCGTCACTGGCTGGGCCTCATTCACAGTTTGGGGATCGACGGTCACTGTAGCCGTCGGCCGAAAATATGCCTCGGTCACTCGCTCGGCCCGAACCTCGACAAAGTCGACCCATCCCTGCGTAGTGAGTACTGCGTTCCCCGCACCTTCAGGATTAATCGACCGATGGTACGGACCTGATTCGGCCCCCCAATAATTCGTCACTGCAGACACAGTACCGTTGATATCCGTCTGCAGACCGACTCGGTTCCCGTAGATATCGTTCGTCGCGAGTTCGATGTCTGTTGCGCCGGCGGTTACCAAGACCCCAATACCCGTATCTGCATCGGACCGGTCGTCTGTTTCGCCGATGGTCACTGTATTGTAGACCACGGCGTTTTTCGTCAGTTGGCCAGTCTGTGGCCCCGCAAGCGCGATCCCGTACGCGTTCGCCGCGACGACATTGTCGGTGACAGTATAATTCGAGTCGGTAGGCTCGCCGTTCGAGATGGCCAGGCCCTCCCCGGCGTTATCGAGAAGTTCGTTCCCGGTGACGCTGACCCGTTCCATCACCTGCCGAGCCGTTAGTTCGACCCCTGCGGCTCCGTTCTCTCGGATCACGTTCCGTTCGATCCGGCTGTTTCTGACGTGCCGAGCGATCATTGAGAGGCCATTTCGCCCGTTGTCGGTCAGGCGATTGTCCGCGATGACCGCGTTCCGGAAGCCCCCAACCGATAGTGAGACGCCATCACGCCCGTTGTCAGCGACAGTATTGTTCCGGACCCCGATTTCCGAGTCCGAGAACAGCGAAGTCCGAAGGCCAAACCCGGTTCGGGATTGGTTTCGAATCTCGTTGTCGGTAACGGACAGGTCAAACGAGAAGTAGCCGCCGCTTCGGGGATCATGCGTGATGGACAGCCCTGTCTGCCCCCCTTCGATTCGATTATTGTGGAATTCGAGGGCGTGGACGTTCCCCTCTAGTGCGATGTCGAGGGCTGTCCCCGTGACTTCGATCTCGTTTTTCACCACCGACAGGGAACTTGCATCCGCCGTTTCGACGACAAGGGCCTGATCGGAAGTAACAACTCTGTTGGAGCGGATACTCGTCGCTCGCACCCGGTCTGCAGCGATCCGAACTGCCGGGCCGTCGATCCCTTCGAAGTGGTTCCCTCGGACCGTCAGCCCGGTCGTCCGGCGGGTATCCAGGTAAATCCCGGCCTCGGCGACAGCCTCGAAAGTCGTGTCCCTGATATCCCAATCCGATGCCGTCTCGACTGGGAGAATGTCAGTTCTGGCGGCGGCGATTCCCGTTCCATCGAGGTCCTGAAACCGACTCTCTCGGACGTCAATCGTGGTGTCACCGGCGGCGGTTTTCACGTCGATGCCGGATTTTGCGAGCTGGTTGAGCGACACGTTCAAGAACTGCACCATCGAGTCCGAATTCGAGACAGTGACCCCCGTAGTCGCATACGAAAGCTCGGTATGCGTGAGCGAAACGGTGGCCGTGTCCGTTCCCGTCGTCCGAATCGAGCCCCACGCTCCCGGCGTGGATAGCGCTCTCGAAGCGGTGATGGTGATGGGTGACTCACTTGTCCCGTTTGCCCGAAGTGAACCGGCGACGTCGAGTGTGACCCCCTCTGCGAATTCGACGGTCGTTCCCGGCTCGATCGTGAGCGTGGCGTCCGGTGCAACCGAAACGTTCGAAACGACGCGGTAGGGGCTCTCCGCGGCACTCCACGTTGTGTCCGCTGAAATATTCGAATCGACGAACGTTACGGTAGATTGCCCCGCAGCGGGCCCAGGAGCGGCCACGAGTGCGATCGCCCCAACGACGACCAGCAGTGCAAGCATTCGTGGCGCGGTCACCGGCATGCCTAATCCTCGGAGCGGGACCATTTATAAGTTTCAGCACCGGGTAGGTCGATGCTATTCCCGGTTCAAGATCGATCGAGGCGCTCGCCCTGATACGAACCGTCATAGACATCCTCGTGATCGGCCGCCGCAAGAACGAGCTGTGCGACCCGAGCTCCGCGTTCCAGGGTGAGATCGTTGTGAACTTGCAACAACCCTTCGCCCCGGCCAGAATATCCGGCGTCCCAGACAGCCGTGTTCAACATCGCGCCGTTCCGCATCAGTGAAGAGCGTGGCAGCACGAAGCCGACGTGGTCTTCCGGGATCGAAATCGGGTCCGCATACTGCAGGATGTATCCGCCCGGTTCGAGCCGATAGCCGGCCCGCTCGGCAGCGTCACCAGAACCATCCGGAAGCTCGACCGCTGTGAGCGGTTCCCGGTCTGCGATTTCGGTGCCATACCGGGTGATCGATCCAGCCGACACCGGTTCGAGGACGGTTTCGAGTCGTAAATCGACACCGTTTGGCTGTACCTGTTCCGCGTCGAGGTCACCGAGATGGTCGGCGACGAACGCGCCGCTTCTGAACATGCTCGTATTCGCGTCGGGCCCGGGTATCATCCTTTCCGTTCGAGTAGGTGGATTGACGGTGAGGTTTCGAGACCGGCACCGTGACCCTCTTTTCAACGGCCTCCCTCGGTTGAAATGTGACGGTCGAGGAACCCCAACCCCGAGGCCGGTTACGGCCCGTCGAGCGAGCAGATCTGCTCGCGGTCGTCCGCATCGAAGAGCAGACCTTCGAGCGGCCCTGGACGCTCTCGACCTTCGAGAAGTTTCTAGACGCCCAGGGATTTATTGTCCTTGAGGATCCGGAAGGAGAAGCTCTAGGTGAGGCAATCGCCGGGTACGTCGTCGCCGAACTCGTGACGGTGCGGGGCAGCCAGTTCGGCCATGTGAAAGACCTAGCCGTCAAGCCAGCACGACAGGGCGCAGGTCGGGGGCGACAATTACTCGAAGGCGCGCTTCGGTTGCTTGCGAGCCACGGCGCGAAACGCGTTCGCCTCGAAGTCCGACCAAGCAACACCCGGGCACTCTCACTCTATAAAAATGCAGGCTTCGAAATCCTCGCGCGACAGGAGCAGTATTATCCTGACGGAGAAGACGCCCTATTACTGGCGCGATCGTTGGAGGGGTTCTCGAAGTCCTGAGTGTTCTAGGCTCCCGTTGTCCGAGCCACAAACGTGTAGGCGGTCCGTCGCAAAGTCCTGACCATGGAAACACAGGGGCACTTCGCACCACGGACCGAGACTGCTGCCAGCGCGCAGTTCGATGACCTGGCACTGGTCGCCAAAACAGTCACGAAGGAGATCGCTGAGGCGGGGACCGACACCAGTGGGGGCTATCAGGCGCTCGTCGAGGAGTCAGTGATCGAAACAGCCCAGCAAACGCTCTTCGCATCGTTGCTCGAAGTCCACGTCGGATCGGTTGACGAATACGAAGCATGGCTCACCGACCACGACTCTCTCGAAGCAAGCCTGGCAGGCACAGAGACCGTTCCATGGCGGGCCTGGCATCCAGTCTGGCCGAGAGACCAGGTCACCGCAGTCTCTTACCAGAACAGCCCTGAGGCAGCAATCGCAACCGTGCGCCGACAGGCCTTCGGCCAACACTACCGGGCAATACTGGAGCTTGCATGACGGGCGAGAAGTGGCCGGTCAAGAAGTCCGAAACCGAGTACGTGACCGGGTGGTACGACGGCGGCTACGACCTCGTCGAGCAACCCGATGGCACCACCAAACGCTACTATTGGGCGGAACTCCCACCTGCCGTTATCGTCGTGGCTATCGAGGGCGACTCGGTGTTGTTCGTGGAGCAGTACCGGCCGACGATCCGCAAACAGTGTCTCGAACTGGTCGCCGGAATCGTCGATGACGGGGAAGACTATTGCACTGCGGCCAGTCGAGAACTCGAAGAGGAAACAGGTCGTGTTCCAGAAAAGACAGAGCGACTCGAGACCTTCGACGTCGCCACTGGTGTCCTGCGACACGAGCGGGGGATCGTTCTCGCAAGCGACCTTGGCGAGGGAGTTCAAGACCTCGATTCAAACGAGTTCCTCTCCGTGAAGCGGGTCCCCAAAACCGACGCAATCGATCTCGCGAGAGGGGCCCCGGCGAATGACGCCACTCTCGAAGGCCTGCTCTTGGCCGAACACGACGGATATCTGTAGGAAAATCGCCCGCGTTCAGGGCCAGAGTCCGCGCGCTTCGTGAGCAGCCTCTAACCGCTTGAGTGCAACCGCGTATGCTGCAATCCGCCAGGTCACCCCGTGGGTTTCGTGGGCCTCCCGGACCGCCTCCCACGCCTCGAGCATATCAGATTCGAGTTCCCGCGTCACGCGGTCCAGCGACCAGGACCGCCGGTTGATGTCCTGCAGCCACTCGTAGTAACTTACCGTCACCCCACCCGCGTTGGCCAGGATATCCGGAATGACCGGAATTCCCCGAGCCTCGAGTAATTCATCCGCTGGGGCGGAGGTCGGCCCGTTCGCACCTTCGACGATGAGGTCAGCCTGCACGTATTCGACAGTCTCCGCGGTGAGCACGTTGCTGATGGCTGCGGGTATCAACACGTCCACGTCGAGGCCCAGGAGGTCGTCGTTCGTGATGACGGTCTCTGCATCACGTGTGACCGCTTCAGGAACCTCGTCGTGTGATGGAATCTCGTGTGGGTCCAGTCCCGTGTCGTCGTAGGCCGCCCCGTTCACGTCGCTCACGGCCACGACAGTTGCGCCCCAGTCATCCAAAAGCCGGGCTGCGTTCGCGCCGACGCTTCCATAACCCTGAACCGCGATTGTCGCCGATTCGAGGGGGGTCTCGTAGTAGTCCAGAGCCTCGCGGGTGATGATGGCGACACTCCGGCCTGGGGCGCCCTCGCGACCCTCGCTTCCACCAACGACTGGGGGTTTCCCGGTAACGACCCCTGGGATTGTCTCCCCTTCTTGCATACTATAGGCATCCATGACCCAAGCCATCGTCTGGGGATTTGTGCCCATGTCCGGCGCCGGGATATCCTTCGTCGGACCGATAACGTCCCGGATTTCTTCTGTGAACCGACGGGTCAACCGTTCCCGTTCGGTCTCCGAGAGCGTCTTCGGGTCGACGGCCACGCCGCCTTTGGCACCGCCGAAGGGCAGGTCCATGACCGCACATTTCCAGGTCATCCACATCGCTAACCCGATCGATTCCTCCCGACTTACCTCGGGATGATAGCGGATTCCCCCTTTGTACGGCCCCCGCACCGCGTTGTGCTGGACCCGATAGCCAGTGTACATCGAATGGCTCCCGTCATCGTGTTTCATCGGAACAGTCACTTCGTGGACCTTGTGTGGATGGGAAAGCCGCTCGATGACGTATTCCGAGACCTCGATCTCCTCGGCCGCCCGGCTGAGTTGGGCCAGGGCGTTATCCTGTGGAGTCGTTGCTTCGGATTCGACTTTGCCCTCGTCTGGAGTCGCCATGTCGACAGTATCCGAGGACATCGATTACTCGACCTGCCGGGCGCTGTTGTTGCGTGGGCCCGAGCGCTCGGAACAGCTGTGACTGGACGGATCTATGACTCCACTCCCACAGCGATAACGCTCGTAACTGCCCTGTGGCATGCTCGAAGAGCCGTGTGCCACATAATTAATCATGTCGTTCGGCGGATTGTCGGCCCTCGACCCCCACCGTTTTCCGACGTCGCCAACAGTTAATCGCCCCACCACCCATCACGAAACATGAACGAGTATGCGCTACGGAATCGAATCGGGGCCTACAGCAAGGTCGCAAGAGCCCCGTTTCTCACGTTGCCAGTAACGTTGGTCCTTCTCGGGTCGGCAACGGCGTGGGTCGCTGATGGCTTTGATCTGCTGGCCGCGAGTCTCGCATTCGTCGGGCTCCTCTCCTTGCACGTCTCGATTAATGCCCGAAACGAGTACAGAGATTACCAATCCGGCGTCGACTTCGAGACCGAACCGACACCATTCAGCGGCGGGAGCAAGACACTTCCGGAGGGAGACATCGAACCGATCGCGGCAAAACGGCTCGCAACCGCCACCGCCGGACTCGGCGCGATCATCGGTGGCTACTTCATCATTGACGTGGGGCTGGTGTTGGTGCCGATCACGATCCTCGGCGCAGTGAGCGTGTTGTTCTACACGAGCCACCTCACTCGATTCGGCCTGGGCGAACTATTTGCCGGGCTGGGGCTGGGTGGACTGGCCGTTCTGGGCACGGGAGTCGTCCAAGTCGGCTCGATCACCCCTGCGATGGTCGTCGGCAGCGTGCCACCGACGCTCTTAACGTTCAATTTGCTCCTGCTCAACGAGTTTCCGGATCAGGAAGCCGATCGTCGAGGGGATCGGCGGAACCTCATCCATCGTCTGGGCCGGTCCGCAGCCGCAAAGGTGTACGTCGGGGCGGGAGTTGGCGTTTCACTTTCGGTAGGTGGAGGGTGGGTAATCGGACTGTTTCCGGTCTGGGCGCTGCTTGGAGTGCTTCCATCCCTGCTTCTGGCCAGACCGGTTATGTGGGCCCTCGGCGCGCCGGGAAACTCACTGCCGCTCGACGCCCAACGTGACAACGTCCTCTGGATTCTCGGAACAAACAGCCTGCTCGCTGCCGGCCTCGTTCTGCCCGGGTTCCTCTAATCAATCGTCGGCTTCGACGATCTCGATGCTTCGATTGGTCACCGCGTCTGGGTTGAGTCCGACCTCCTCGAGGAAGTTCTCGTACTCCCGTTCGCACTGCTCGGCCGCTTTCTGGCGCTCCGAGGCCCGATCACAGAGCTCGATGAGGTTTTCTGGCACGTCGTTTTGGTAGACGATCCAGTGATTGACCAGGTCGCTCATCCGCCGAATCGGGCTGGTGAAGTGGCCGTAAATCTCGAAGTTGAGTGCGTGATGCCCCCCGAAGGGGTCGTTCATGTACTTGGCCCGGGGCATCACCTTCATCACCGCCCATTGGATCTTGCCCAGTTGACGGCCCGGGGCCTCCTCCAACGTTGCATTAACTGCCTTCCGGGGGTCGTCCCAGGAGTCCCCGGGGATCGAAACCCCTTCGAGGTCCTGGATTTCTCTGAGTGCTTCGTCCCACTCATCCGGTGACGGTTGCGGATGCACTCGATAAACAGCCTCCAGTCCCCGGTCCCACATCAACTCGTGGGTGACCGCTTTGTTCGCTTTGAGCATCGATTCCTCGATGATCGTGTGGGCTTTGTCACGACGCGGGTTCAATACGAGCGAGCCGTCCGCTTTGCGCTGTTCGTGTAACTGATCGGCGACCTCCCAGACCAGGTTGATCTTGTCATGTAACGGTGCATCGGGGTCGTCCAACTGGTCCACGGCGTCGGTATAGCTGAGTCGGGCGTCACTTTGGATGACGGATTTGTAGATGTCGATGTGCTCGAAGGAGAGGGTCTCCTTGTCCAGATGCATCTCGACGGTGTGAGCGAGGCGGTCCTCGTCTGCCACAAGTGAGCAGACCGTCTCGGCGAGGATCGGTGGGAGCATGTGGACCGTGTGCCCTGGAAGATACACTGTGTTCCCCCGCTGGAGCGCTTCGTCCCACATGGCCGTTCCCGGTCGAACGTAATGGGTTACGTCGGCAATGTGAACCCAGAGGACGAACTCCTCATCATGTTCCTCGATGGAGAGGGCGTCGTCGAAGTCTTGGGCGTCGATCGGGTCGGTCGTCCATGTGGATTTGTCCCGGAGGTCCCGCCGCGAATCGAGTTCGGAGTCGACCTCGGGCTGGACATCCGTGGTGATCTCTGCAGCCTCCTCCCGAACTTCTTCGGGGAAGGCTTCGGGGATCTCGAACTTCTCGAAAAGGTCCTCACGTTTGGCTGCCAGTCGGTCCGCGAGGTCCGGGCTGATCTCGACCGGTCCCTGCCCCTCTGCGGTCCCCGCTGCGGCCTGCTCATCCGTCGTCATAGCTCCGTATAGAGGGGACCCGCAGTTAGGCCTATTGGCCGAGCCTGGAGCCGGAGAGCCGGGCGATTTAACTGCCGACCCGTGCGACGGGACACATGGACGTTTCCTCCCGCCATCACCTCCGGAGTGACGAAGTCCGGGCCATCGAGGAGACATTGGCCGATCGACTCGGGATCGATATCCACGCTGAGGCCTTCGAACTCGTCGAATTCGCGGACGAAGACTTCCAAATCGGGCTCATCGACGGCGAGGCCCATGTCTGGTACCCCGAGGACGGACCGTTTCTCACGGTCTCGGGGGCGAATACATACGATCCGACGAATCACGTCGTGACTGTCGACACCGGCGCGATCTCCTTCGTGAGCGACGGGGCCGACATCATGCGCCCAGGGATCACCGAGGCCGATCCCGTCATTGAGGAAGGGGACCTGGTCATTGTCGTTGAGGAGAGCCATGGAAAAGCCCTCGCGATCGGAACGGCGTTGACCAACGGTGCAGACATGACCGGGTCCGAGGGAAAAGTCGTTAAATCACTCCACCACGTGGGGGATGAACTGTTCGAGTTTTCAGTGTAACACAAACTCATGGAACAACCAGAAAACCCCCCAATTGAGGCACATATTAAGAAAGCCCGGCCCGAAAAGGGGGCAACGGGGATGTGTGAATGAGCGAAACAATGGGGGAAATCATGGTCCTGTTCGTCGACGACGAGCCGGGTCTCCCGAAACTCGCTGCTCGGAACCTGGAAGCCGGGGATGACCGCTTGCAGGTGGTGACCGCCCGAACCGTCAAGGACGCTCAATCTCTCTTGGAGGGAGAGCCAGTCGATTGCATCGTCGCAGATTACGACCTCCCAGGCCAGGACGGGATCGACTTTTTGCAGGCCGTGCGTGAGGACGACGCGGACCTGCCGTTCATCCTCTACACGGGAAAAGGCTCAGAAGAGATCGCCAGTGAGGCGATCACCAACGGAGTCACCGATTACTTCCGGAAACGCCGACAGGCCGATCAATGGGCCGTCTTGTCCAACCGAATCCGGAACGCGGTCGAACTTCACCGATCACAGGCGGCCCTCGAAAAACGCCGAGAAAAGTTGCAAACCTACGAGGCGATGGTGCACTCGATGGTGGAGTCGGCCTGTATTTACGACGAAGACGCCCGGTTCGAGATCGTCAACGAGAACCTCGCGGAGTGGTACGGCGCATCACGGGAAGAACTCGAAGGAACGCAAAGCAATTTGGTCCACCAGATCCGGGACCAATTCGAGGGCGACCCATATGAGGACTTGTACGAGGGGAGGCGGTCAAAACTCGAGGGGGAACTCGAAGGGGACTTTCCTGGTCACGGAGGGGCCGTTCTGGAATACAAACTCAGCCCGCTTCGAGTCAACGGTTCGATCGAAGGCGTTGTCGGAGTCACCAGAGATATTACTGAACGGACACGGCGCAGGGAAGAGTTAGAGCAGGCCTTCGAGGAGTACCGGGACCTGTTCAACGGAATGAACGACATGGCATGGGTCCTCGACACTGATGGGGACTTTTTGGCAGTCAACGACGCCGCTGTCGAGCGGCTGGGATACTCCCGTGAGGAGTTACTCTCGATGCGGCCACAGGATATTGACGACCGCCTCTATCCGGAGGACATCCGTCAGCTCATCGAGATGATGCCCGCAGACGAAATCCAGGTCTTCGAAACGGTCCACAAGACCAAAGACGGAACTGAGATCCCGGTCGAAATCAGCTCGAGTTTGATCACCTACCGGGACGAACCGGCGATTCTGAGCATCGGACGTGATGTCTCCTCCCGGAAAGAACGCGAACAACGTCTGGAGCAGTTCGCCTCGGTGGTCAGTCACGACCTCCGCAATCCCCTCAACGTTGCCCAGGGACGACTCGAACTCGCCCAAGAAAGCTGTGAGAGCGAGCACCTCGACGCCGTCGAACGGGCCCACAGTCGCATGCAAACGCTGATCGAGGACCTGCTCTCACTTGCTCGTGAAGACGAACCAGTGACCGAAACGGAACCAGTGGCACTCGAAACACTTGCCAGGGAATCCTGGGCCAGTGTGGAGACCCCGACGACAACCCTGGTGGCCGATCTGGACCGTGTTATTCAAGCGGACAGAGGTCGGCTCCGACGGGTCTTCGAGAACCTCATGCGAAACGCGATCGAACACAATGGGCCCGATGTGGCCGTGACGGTTGGAGAACTGCCAGCGGGATTTTTCGTCGAAGACGATGGCTCTGGAATCCCCAAGTCGAAGCAAGAGGACATCTTCGAAGCGGGCTACTCGACCGCCGAGGAGGGGACTGGGTTCGGACTGAGTATCGTGGAACAGATCGTCGAGGCCCACGAGTGGGAACTCACGCTCACCGAGAGCGAGGCTGGTGGAGCCCGATTCGAGGTCACCGGTGTCGAATTCGTCGATTGTTGACCACGGGAGCAGTCGCGACAACTCAGGGTCTTAGGGGAAACACTATTGCCGAGCGGGAAGCATCCACTGAACATGGGATTCATGGATCGTATCCTCGGGGGCGAAAACCGAAGCACCGGGGACTACGTCGAACTGGACCTCGATGACGTGGCCGCCGACGCTGAGACGAAAATGGAGTTGCATATCGCCGAAATTGACGGCCAAGAAGACGTGATAGCGATCAAGGACGCCGTCTACGATGGCGATCTGGTCGTCGCGGACATCACGCGCTTGCGCACGGAGGACCCAACCGTCGATCACGCGATCGACGAGCTTCGGGAGACAGCGAAGGAGGTCGGCGGAGATATCGTGAAAAAAGGGGACGATCAGATCCTCATCACGCCGACCGGGGTCGGAATCAGACGCGAAAAGCTGAACCGATAGGTCTCCTCCGATACGTGTCGAGGCAGAACCCAGGTTTAGACGTCTTCCGGGACGTCATCCGAGTCCTCGACGGTCCGCTTCAAGGACTCGCGACGTGATTTTGCGTCCCGACCGGTGACCTCCAGGAGGAAGTCGTTTTTCAAATCGACCGCTTCCGCGGCCGCATCGGCTTCTCCAGCAGCGATGACCTCTTCGGCCGGTCGCTCCTCGAAATGAACGGCGATTTGGTCCTTCTTGGACCCGTACGGCGATTTGCCTGCAAGAATCCGATCGAAGACGGGATTATCGGGATCCCAAACTTCGTACATCTCGATCCCGTCCATTTCCGCTGTCCCCTCGACTGTCCCGAAATACTCCTCGATCAGGGCCCGAAGGTCCGACACGCGGTCTTCGAGGTACTCTCCCCGACGCATCTTGTACTCCTTCATACACCCAGAAAACGCTTTGATGGGTAAAACGCCTTCGTCACCGCCGCCCGGCCAGGTATCCACGATGACAGTCCGGACAGATGTCACCGGCCCGCAACGAGGTTTGAGCGGACTCCGAAAACCCACATTCCGGACATTCCAGGGACTGGAACGCCGAATCGGGCTCCGAGTCCACGTCGAGCGGCCCTTCGCTTTTGATGCCCGCTGGGCCGCGAGTCGCCTGCTCTGCCGATTCGGTCCCACTTCCACTGGCTTCTTCCTGGAGGCCAAATTGAAACGCCGGGTCATCCCGCTCAGGCTCCGCTTGGGCGGACTCGTCGCTTTCCTGTGTCGGGGGCCGTTCTTTCCAGGGGTCGGACTGGGAGTCAGTGCCAGTTTCCGCTGACGGTGACCCAGAGGTCCTGTCATTTTGGTCCGTTCCCTCGCCAAACATCGATTCGGGCGCTGCCGTGGGCTGTGTCTCGTCTACCGGATCATCGGCGTTCGTGTCCCCGGCGGGGCCTGTGGGCCCGCTTGAATGTGATTCGGACTCGTACAGGTCCTCGATGTCGTCGACCGCGTCAGCCTCATTCGCCTGGTCCGCCGACGTGGCTGCCTCATCGGTCGTCGACCTGGCCGAGTATTCCTCACTCTCTTCGAGTCCGCCGGTTTCTGGAGTCGGATCCCTGTCCGTTGTTTCGTCGAGAATAATCCCTTCGTCGGCCTCGGTGTCCGGGGTCTCGGGGTCGGATTCCGGGGGCTCGTTCGCGGGGGCCGCAGGTGTATCAGATTCGGAGGCTTCGACTGGCTCAGGTTCAGAAACCTCGGTTGCCTCCGGTTCAGGGGTCTTCTGTGTTTCCGGTTCAAGGCCCTCCTGTGTTTCCGGTTCGGAGGCCTCGGTTTCCTGCACTGTCCCTGTTGGCGGCGTTTCCCCCTCGGCGGACTCGACCAAATCTGCGACATCTGGTTCTGAATCGGCTGGTTGGCCGGTTGTTGTGGCCGACTCTGTCCCTGGCTCTGGCTCTCCCGCTGTTGGCTCTTGGGCAGGTACCCGCTCTGATTCCGGTTCCGCCGCCGGTCGCTCGGCGACACCCTCACCGCCCTCCGGCTCCAAATACCGAACCTCGGTGTTCTCCGAAAGCACCGTCTCGGTGCCACACCGACTACAGGTCCGTATTTTTCGGGTCGTCACCACCTCCTCATCACCCCGCTGTTCGCGATCCCGCTCGGTCACCGGCTCACCGTAGGCGTGCCCGAGCAGTGTACACCTGAGACCCATTAGCGCGTGATTTCCGGCCCATCCGCAAAAGGGTACCGCTCGGAGGGACCCAAAGGCGGGCCACCCACTGACAAACCGTATAAGGGGACGGATAGCATACCCAGGAACATGAGGCTCCGCCAGGAGCACCGTGACCGGGATAAGACCGAGGTCGCGGTTCTTCAAGCCCTTGCAGATCGGCACGAAGACGGAATGACGCTCTTCGAGTTGCGGTCGATGGTGAACACCGACATCGACGGCCTGGAGCGTGCGCTTTCAGGCCTTCAGCACTCGGGGCTCGTCACCGTCGATGAGGACGGTAACCGAACCGTCTTCCTCATCGCATCCTCCGCGATCGAACCCGAACACGAACCCGAAACGGACGAGAGTTTTTTCGGCTGGCTGAAAGGGTTGCTCGGATTCTAACTCACCGGAACAGCGCTGCAACCGCCTCGCGGGAGAACAGCGACGTCGGCTCGTCCATGTGCACGCCGATTTCCCCGGAAAAGGCACGCAAACCGAGCCGTGCGAGCGGATCCGGAAACGAGTATCCCCGTCTGATCCACGTCCCCAGCCGGATTTCTGTTCCGAGTTCCGCTCGCCAGGCGTGTTCGTAGGCCGCAGTGTCCGGAGCAAGCGGGTCGAGGACTTCGGCCGCGATTTCAGCGGCACGCAACCCGTAGAGAATTCCACCTCCCGTGAACGGTTTCGTCTGGGCCGCAGCGTCCCCGAGCAGAATCGCCCGGTCCGTATGGACACGCTTTGGGGGCCCGATGGGGACGTGTCCGCTAAACCTGGGTCCCGCGGTTGCATCCTCACGCTCCAACCAACCCTCAAGACGACCCACGACGTCGTAGTCAGGTGGAGCTGCGAGCCCGTACTCCACGCCAGCCTCCCCACGGGGAATCCGCCAGCCGAAAAACCTCGGAATGTCTAACATAACATCGACGAAATCGCTATGATCGGGTTCGGGAACGTGCTGGAGTGCTCCCACCAGCAATTCGTTGGGAGCAGGAAGCCCTAATTCCCGTCCCACGGTCGATTTGGGACCGTCCGCTCCGACGACCACTCGAGCCTCGACCTGTGTTGCCCCATCCGGACCCTGGACCTTGAGCGAGACCGAATCCGGATGCTCCGTCACTGCGGTGACCGTGTGGTTCGTTCGGATCGATGCCCCTGCCGCGCTCGCCAGATCGGCCAGCTTCCTATCAAGTGCCACGCGGTCGATGACGTTGGAGATCGGTTCGTCCCGATAGAACGGATACGATCGCTCACTCTCCTCACGGAGATGGAAGCGGGCGCCTCGGATCTCGTGTTGTCGCAGGTCCGCCGTCGCCCCCTCAGGTAGAAACTCCCACAGGTCGCGGCTCACGTGCCCTGAACAAGCCAGGGGTTCGCCCACTTTCCCACGCTCAAAGGCCACCACGTCGTGGCCCTGTTCTGCGGCTCGGCGGGCGAAGTGCGCACCGACGGGGCCGGCCCCAACAACGACAACGTCAATCATCGGTCCAAGGTATTGGACCACCGGAAATAGCCCTTGTGCTCGTCACGGCCGGTCCGAGTAACGGGCTTATTTAGCCTGACCGTCAAGGCTGGGACAGTGACTCGGTCAGACTCTGACGACATCCCCGTGAACGACCCGGACCAGGCTTTGGAGGCGTTTCGAGACGCCGTGGAGGCAATGGAACGACCCGTCCTCACAGCGAGTGATGTCGCGCTGGCCATCGACTGTTCGCAGGCCGAAGCCGCCGACCTGCTGGAAACGCTCGTCAATCGGTCGCAGGTCTCGAAACACTCCGTGGAAGGGGACCCAGTCGTGTTTTTCGCCCACGAGTGGGCCAAATCAAGCACCCGCGAGCGTGTGATTCCGTTTCCGGATCGCCACGAAATCGTCGTCGATCAGCCCAAGCAGTTCACCCGCGCACAACTCTCCCAGTTCGCCAGGCTGGCCGATACGAATGGGCAGGCTGGCTATCGGTACGAAATCCGGCGGGAAGACGTTTGGGCCGCTCCACACGATTCGTATACCTCGTTGCGCTCGACTGTCCGCGAGGTTCTCGGCGGGAAAGAACCTGAACTCGAGGAGTGGATCGAATCCCAGTGGAAGCGCGCCAGACAGTTCCTCCTCCACACACACCATGAGGGATACACGGTCCTCGAAGCAGCGAGTGACTCGCTCATGGGCAACGTAGCCCGCGAGGAACTCGGCGACGAACACCTCCACGGCCCGATCGACGACGCCACGAGTTGGGTCGTAGAGGGTGCCGAAGCCGAAATCAAACGCGTCCTCTATGACGCCGGCTACCCCGTAAAGGACGAACGTGACTTGGACGAGGGTGATCAACTCGACGTCTCGCGTGAGGTGAAACTTCGAGGGTATCAAGAGGACTGGCTCGAACGATTTCTAGACGCCGGATCGGGCGTGCTGGTCGGCCCGGCCGGGAGCGGTAAAACGGTCGCTGCAATCGGAATTCTCGCTGCCCTGGAAGCAGAAACACTGGTTCTCGTGCCAACGCGTGAACTGGCCGGCCAGTGGCGCGACGAATTGCTCCGGCATACCGATCTCGAACCCGACCAGATCGGCGAGTTTCATGGCGGGGAAAAACAGATACGCCAGGTCACTATTGCAACCTACCAGATTGCGAGCATGGATCGCCACCGGGAACTCTTCGACAGTCGTCGCTGGGGACTTATCATCTACGACGAAGCCCATCGGGTGCCCGCCCCGATCCACCGGTCGACGGCCAACCTCCAGGGTCGTCACCGGTTGGGGCTCACCGCCTCACCGCTCAGAGAGGACGACCGCGAACGGGACATCTACACACTGATCGGGCCACCAATCGGGACCGACTGGGACACCCTTTTTGACGAAGGATTCGTCGAACAGCCCAGCGTCGAAATCAGATACGTCCCATGGCGGGACGAACAGGCTAAACGGGAGTACGCGGAAACAAGTACCCACCAGAAGAATCAGGCCGCAGCGACGAATCCAGCGAAGATTGAGGCTGTTCGCGACGTGCTTGACGAACGGCCCGATTCCCAAGCCCTCGTCTTCGTGGAATACCTCGACCAGGGCAGTGACCTCACCGCAGAACTCGACGTGCCGTTCATTAGCGGCGATACGCCGCATGCTGAACGGGCGCGACTCTTTCAGGCGTTCCGCCGGGGTGATGAACGAACCGTCATCGTCTCTCGGGTGGGTGACGAGGGCATCGATCTGCCTGATGCGGAACTCGCCGTGATTGCATCTGGGTTAGGCGGGTCCCGCCGCCAAGGGACCCAACGGGCCGGACGCCTGATGCGGCCCTCGGGGGACGCGGAGGTGGTCGTCCTCGCAACGGAGGGATCCCGGGAGGCGGACTTCGCGCTCCAGCAAATGCATCACCTTTCCAGCAAAGGTATCCCGGTCACCGAACGATCGCTCTCGGATTAGGGGAAGAGAAAACCGGTCTCCGGTCTACAAATCGTCGTAGGGACCCGGTTTAGCCTCGGACAGCCGGTTGACCTGGTCCGATGCCAGATCGATCGACGCCGCTCCCAGGTTCTCTTCGAGTTGGTCAACCGTTCGGGCCCCGACGATCGGGGCCGTGACGCCGTCCAGGTGCATCAGCCATGCAAGAGCCGTTTGGGCGGGGGTCCGAGCAACCTCCTCCGCCACGGCGTCGAGTTCGTCGTGGACGAGAAAGTTCGTCTCCGTAAGGTAGGAGTTCTCGAAGTGACTTGCCTCAGCGGCTCGGGATTCGGCCGTTGCACCCGCATCGCGAGTGTACTTGCCGGTGAGGAACCCCTGTCCGAGCGGGCTCCAGGGACAGACTGCCAGTTCATCGTGGCGTGCCATTTCAAGGTAATCACCCTCTATCTCCCGGTCGACGAGATTATACCGGGGTTGGACCACGGTAAACGGCTCCCACCCTTGCTCCCGGGCGATGTCGTTCGCGCGAATGACTTTCCAGGCGTTCGGGCGCAGCGTCGAAGCCCCGAGGTAATTGACTTTGCCCGCCTCCACGAGACCGTTAAGCGTCTTCATCATCTCGCGTGCCGTCGTCGCGTCGTCCCACCGGTGGATATAGAGGACGTCGATATAGTCCGTACCAAGTCTGTCGAGGATTTCGTCGATGCGATGACGAACGTTCTTCCGGTTCGTCCCGCGACTGTTGGGATCACCGTCCCGGATCTGCCAGTAGATCTTCGAGGCGATGGTGAATCGCTCCCGCTCCCTGTCTTCGAGCCAATGGCCGATCCACTCCTCGCTTTGGCCACCACCGTAAATGTCGGCGGTGTCGATGTACCGACCCCCGGCCCTTTCATAGCCATTGAGCAGTTCGTAGGCTCTGTCCTCGCCAATTTCGATGTTTCCTTCGGCCGTCTCTTTCCCGAATCGCCAGGTCCCGAACTGGAGTTCGCTCGTCTGAATTCCGGTCCGTCCGAGTGCGACGTATCCAAGGTCAATGTCAGACAGGGTTGTCATACATTAAGTAATTGGTCCCGAACGCCAAAAATATGCATTTCCGAACAGTCGGTTTGCAAACGGAATGGGGCTCTTGAACGACGGGTTTAAGAAACGGATTGGCTCCGTTTCGCCAGGCTTACTGCTCCGTCGTTGTCGATAGCCAACTCGACGTCCTCGGTAAGCGTGTTGTTCTGCCGAACCGGTTCCAGGATTTCTGCGAGTTCGTCGTGTAACCGGGACTCGGTCGTCCCGAGTTGTATTCCGGCGAGGTCCCCTGCTGACCGGAGTTCCCGAACCACGTCGAGAAGCGCCATCCCGGCCTCGGCCTGCACGCGGACGTCGGACCGAAGCGATTCGGCCACCCTGACCGTCCGATATGCCCGCTGGATGTTTTCGAGCGCGGTTTCTTCGAGTTGTTCGACCCCAGCGACAGTCGTATCGAGGGCCGTGGCGATCTCCTCGTCCGTTGCTCCATCTTCGCGCCGGCGAATGACCGCGACCTGCCGCTCAGTCAAAAAGGTGCCGGACACGTCCTGGGAGACCTCAACCATGCACAAAAGTGTGGGAGACATACGCATGTATTTTTGGAATACGTTTTACCGGGAAACCGGTAGCACTCCAATTACCACGTAAACGCAGAGCATATGTCGGCACTCGACCCATGGTAAGATGGGGAAACGTTCGCACCCGCCAGAACAGGTATCAGTGTCACTGAAAAAATATGTGTATGGTTAATCGCAGGCAGTTCCTCAAAGGCGTCGGCGCAGGGGCAGCACTTGTCCCGATCGCCGGGTGTTCCGGCGGATCGTCGGATGCAGAACCCACGACGGACGAATCGAAGTCGGAAACCCCCACAGTGGCCGTCGGCCCCGAGAAAAAGCTCCGATACGAACCGGAAACAGTCGAAATTAGCGTTGGCGAAACGGTCGAATGGGAGTTCGAATCCGAAGGTCACAACGTTACCAGCAAGCCAGAAGCGTCCCCAAAATGCGAAAATCCGGACGGTGCAGAACCGTTTGCATCCTACGAGGGCGACAGCCACTTCTCGCTCAATGAGGTGGGCACGGTCTTTTCCAATACCTTCGATGTGCCGGGTGAATACGTGTACGTTTGCACCCCACATGCCGGTCAAGGGATGGTCGGGACAGTTATCGTCAGCGAATAGATAGCTTCGGCGGTTCTCCGATTACTCCTCGTTCGTGAGACGTGATTGACCCCATAAATGGGGGCCTATAAGAAAAACCTTAATATGCTGGGCAATAGTATGGTAAAATGTAACATGAGTCGTGGTGACACAACTTCCCAAAACCAAGGCGAATCACCCTCCAGTCGTGACAAATATCTCAAACGGCGGAAGTTCCTCCGAGCAGCCGGGGGGATGTCAGTCGCGGGCCTCCTGGCCGGTTGTGCCGGGAACGGAGCTGATAGCGAGGCCACGACAACAGAAGAACCAGCCCCCACCACGACGACAACGGAGCCCGACACTGAGCCGAGCTTGGAAGAACAGTATCCTGGGCTGCGAATCCTCTCTCCTGAACCAGAAAACGCCGAGGCCGCCTCCCACTCGACATATACCAACATGGTCACCCAGGAAGAGGAGTTCTACATCCGGAACCACTACCCCACGCCGGAGATCGACGAGGACGAGTGGTCGGTTACCCTGGACGGCCTCGTCGATAGTGATGTCGAACTGTCGATGGACGAGCTGAAACGAGAGTTCCCCACGGAGACAGTGTTCCATACGATGCAGTGTTCGGGGAACGGACGGTCCTACTTCGATCCCCAAGTGGGTGGGAACCAGTGGTCATTCGGTGCCGTTGGCAACGCCGAGTGGACCGGCGTCCCAGTAAGCGCAGTCCTGGACGCCTACGGGGCAGAGACAGGGGAAGACAAGTGGCTCACCGTGATGGGTGGGGAAGCACCGGACGGTGAAGACATCTTCACTCGGTCGATCCCGATGGAGAAGGTCATGGAGGACGCCATGCTGGCGTTCGAAATGAACGGGCGCCCGATCCCACCGGATCACGGGTTCCCGGTCCGGTTCATCGTGCCCGGGTGGTACGGGAATAACAACGTGAAGTGGGTCTCCCGGATGCACGTGATGGACAAAATGGTCTATCCGAACGAGACCTGGGAGCCCAACGACGGCCGACTGTACACCCACTGGCAGCAGTATTCCTACCGCATATTCGGCAACAACGTCGAGGGGCCGAACTTCAACGAGGAGATTTCGGAGTTCGATACCCAGGGCCAGATGGAAAGTGCGGAGATCGATCACCCGTATCTCTACGATCAATTGGTCAAATCGATTGTCGGGTTCCCAACTGATGGCGAAACAGTCACTCACGGTGTCGATGGCTCCATCGAAATTATCGGGGTGGCGTGGGGCGGCGACGACGACGTGGAGTCAGTGGAGGTCTCGACCGACGGCGGAGACACCTGGAACGAGGCCGAATTCATGCGCCCGACCATCGGGCCCTACTCCTGGCGCCTCTTCAGGTACATGTGGGACCCCGAACCGGGCGATTACACCATTGTCTCACGAGCCACCGACGACAATGAATTTACCCAGCCAGCGACGATTTCGGATCAAGACGCAGACGCCGCGAATAAGGCACGGATCATGAACGACACGTATCCGTGGAATCAGAAGGGATATGGAAATAACGCGTACATGCCCCACGGCGTCGATGTGACGGTCATCTGAAAACCGGGGCTGTTTTTTGAGTTCGCCCCTGCTATCGGACGTCAAGAAGGTGGATGTCACATTCGATGGGCTCGCCAGCGAGTTCGTGATTGAAATCGATTTCAACGGTGTCCTCAGTGACAGTAGTAATCCAGCCCGAATCCCCGGTATCGGTGGTAACAAGTTCCCCTTCAGCCGCCTTCGTCTCGCTTCGGGCCTCGATGTCCGATCGAGGGAGTGAAACGATCTGATCCGCGTCGTGATAGCCATAGGCCATCTCGGGTGAGAGTTCGACCGTCCGCTCCTCGCCCGGTTCCATCTCCTGGACCGCTTCGTCGAGTCCTTGTAGCACCTCACCGGCTCCGACCTCGAAGGAAAGCGGTTCGTAATCGCGATGCCCTTCATAGACGTCGCTTTCCAGCGCCACGTCGACAACCGTCGTATCCACGATTTCACCGGCTTCCGCCCCGGTCACCATTCGGGCAGTATAATGGATCACCGCGGTCTGTCCAGGCTCAACCATATGGAAGTGGTTGGCATTTCCACGCTTTGAGAATTGGGGTCATACAACACGTCGCCGAAAAGCTGTGCGGCTCAATGTCACAGTTTGGGTAGCGGAAGGAATGCCTTCGCTCAAAAGATCCTGACCCCAAAATTGGAACGACACGGTTGAGGCCTGGACGGGAGACGTTTTCCACGACCCTTACGGCCTGTGACGGCGTTACCCGGATTCCCACCGGGTCTTGTCAACTCGGGGCGTTGCCCGGATTCCCACCGGGTTTCCATCCGCCAAACGGACGGGTCTAGCCGTCTCCCGGCCGTGCCCGACTGAGTTGACGTGAGCCGGATTATCACCGGCGTTGCCGACCATGTTCGCGAAGTCCGCTTGCGCGTGCTCCGGTACTTGGCCTTTCCTTCCGACCGCCATGGCGGTCCGACGGCGGGTCGGTGTGGTTCTCCTTCGAGACCTGTGACCTCGCCGCCCTGTTACAGGCGCTTTGGTTGTGGCCTCTACCCCGCTCCGTCTCGATGGTTCGATTCGGAGCGTGGGCGTCCAGTGTACCCCCGTGCCGTTTCAAGGGGGATGTAAACGTATGACAGACGTCATAATGAATTTTTCTAAGTCTCACTGACCTATACACTATCTTACCCATACTTCCGAATCAGCCACAACGCCGTCTGTATATATTCGTCTCCGTGGCGACAAACCCTCAACTCGCTGGGGATTTCACTGGTCGATAGTCCCGCCGTTCAGGAAGTGTTCGACTTTATCCCGAGTCTGATTCGACACTTTGCGGAGTGCCACCACCCGTTGGTCACCCTCCTGGTCGTCGCGTTCGATTTCCAGTTCCAGGCCCTGCTCCTCGAAGTGGCTCAACAGTTCCGTAATGGCACTGGGACTCCCCCGGACCGTGTGGAATTCTCCGACAGTCTCCCCCGCATCGACGGCCCTGATCGTCTCGACCATCGGTTTTAGAATCGATTCGCCGATTCGGTGGGCCCGCTCGCGAACCGTCGTCTTGTCCTCCTCAAATTCCACGGCCTGGAAGGCTTCCCGGATCAGTCTGGAGAAGAGGAAGTCTTGACCGTAATCAAACGGCAACGAAAAGGCCATTTCAAGGTCCGAGCGATGTGTCGAACCGGTCGTGTATTTGAGTTGGTCCCGTCCGTCAACGGATTGCATGACCACCCCTTCTCGCCCACTGGCATCGAGCTCCTGAATTACCTCTCGAACGGCGTCGACAGCCGGTTCAGGTTCGAAGACACCGTAGAACTCCGGTTGTGGAAACCCGAACCTGTCGATGACCGAGCGACGCCGTTCGACTGGCATCGGCCGACCGGTTTCTCGGTGGCGCACGTCGAACACCCGTGGCTCGATCGACGCCACATCGTACACGTGGTGGGCCGTGTAGGGGTTTTCAGGGCCGATGAACTCCGTACAAAGCATCTGCTCCGGATGTGTTCCGAAAAACGCCTCCAAGTTCAGTTCTTCCCGGGCAACGTGTGTTGTATACGGACAGATATGCCCGCCCCGGGTGAACGCCAGCGGTTCGCCCACGTGGGCGATACGAACGTTGTAGCCGTTGAGTTTCTCCTCGATTGCCAGCGGCCCGTCGAAAAACATCGGGACCCCTGGGTCGGTCATGAGGACCCGAGGGGTGGTGGGATAGCCTCTGACCAGCGTGTCCGCCATCCGGACAGTGCCACGCTCGATTCCGCGAACGGGACTCCCGAGGTATTCGTACTCCAGACCGCGGTACGCCGCGCTCGTAAAGTGTGAGCGGACCTCCTCGAGGTCCCCGGGATCGACGCCCAAACGGGCGGCCTCGTCCATACAAACACCTACGTGGGCAGGTGCAAAAAGCCGTCCGCCGGTTGTATTTTACCCCCGGCCACTGAAATGAACAGTATGGCCGATGAACCCCTCAAACAACGCTTCGTTGTCGACACCTCCGCATTCCTGACCGAGGAGATCCGTCGGGACGACGAAGACCTCGAGGCCGCACTCGAGCGGTTCGTCACGCTCATCGCGGAGGCGAAACTCGAACTGGGAATCTCCTGTTACATGCCGCCGTCGATCCAGGAGGAACTCCTGCGAATGCTCGAAGACAGAGGGGTCGACCAGGCACTTCAATCTCGGCTCAATACCTGGATCATCAGGAAGAACCCGGCCCACTACGAGGTCATGATCCCGGCCGAGGTCGTCTTCGAATTCGTCCAAGAGATGTCCGACCGGGTCGACCGGGGACTCAGGGTCTCAGAACGGGCCGTGCGAGACGCCCAAGAGGCGGACGCCGAGTCCCTCGAGGAACACGAGTACAAGACCCCGACGGACGAGGTGATCTCCGACCTGCGTGATAAGTACCGACGGGCACTCAGACAGGGGATTCTCGATTCACGTGAGGATTTTGACCTGCTCGTCCTGGCCCGCGAACTCGAGGCGGGAGTCGTTACCGAAGACGCCGGTATCATCAACTGGGCCGAGGAGTTCGGTCTCCGCTACTTGCGCGGTCGTGAGTTCCCAGCGTTGCTCGAGGAATACTTAGCCGCCGCTGAACGGAGCGATTCTGTGGCCAGCGACGAGAGCGCCTAGTCTCCGCTCGCGCGACTAGTCGGTCGCTCGCCCGCGCGTGGCCCGTCAAGATCGATGGCTGGGAGTTTGTCGCGGAGGTACTGGCCCGTATACGACTGTTCGGCCTCGGCGACGTCCTCGGGGGTACCAGCGGCGACAACCTCGCCGCCACGTTCGCCACCCTCGGGACCGAGATCGATCACGTGATCCGCGTTTTTCACGAGGTCCAGTTCGTGTTCGATGACCACGACGGAGTTCCCGTGCTCAGCTAAACGGTGCAACACGTCAATGAGTTTCCGCTCGTCAGCCTTGTGCAATCCAGTGGTGGGTTCATCGAGGAGATAGAGCGTCTCACCCGAGTCCCGTTTGCCCAGTTCCTCCGCGAGTTTGACTCGCTGGGCTTCGCCACCTGAAAGGGTCGTCGAGGGTTGGCCCAGTCGCATGTAGTCCAGCCCAACATCGGAGAGTAATTGGAGCCGGCGACTGATGCGGGAATCAGACTCGAAGAAAGCCAGTGCCTCCTCGACGGTCATGTCCAGCACGTCAGCGATGGTTTTGCCCCGGAGGTCCACATCCAGCGTCTCGTCGTTGTACCGGTCCCCACCACACTCCTCACAGGGGACCTGGACGTCCGACAAGAAGTTCATCTCTATCGTAACCGTTCCCTGGCCCCCACAGGCTTCGCATCGGCCACCTTTCACGTTGAAGGAAAAGCGGCCCTTCTCGTAGCCCCGCTGTTTGGCGAGTTTCGTCTCCGCGAAGCGCTTGCGAACGTAATCGAAGACACCCGTGTAGGTCGCGGGGTTCGATCGGGGGGTTCGACCGATCGGGGACTGATCGATCATCCGGACCGATTCGATCTGCTCCAGCCCCTCGATATCGTCGTGGGCGCCTGGATCGACCGACGTGTTGTTGTTCATCCGACGAGCGAGGCCTTTGTAGAGCACGTCGTGCATCAAAGTCGACTTCCCTGACCCCGAGACCCCGGTAATCGCGGTGAACACGCCAAGTGGAATCTCCACGTCGAGGTCAGCGAGGTTGTGCTGGCGAGCCCCACGAATCGTAAACGCACCATCCGGCTCCCGACGGGTTTCCGGCACGGGGATCTGTTTGCGCCCAGCGAGGTAATCGCCGGTGACCGACTCGGGGACCGACATGATCTCCTCAGGGTCTCCCTTGGCAACGACCTCGCCACCGTGGCGGCCAGGACCTGGGCCCAAATCAACGATCTCGTCGGCCCGCAACATCGTCTCCTCGTCGTGTTCGACGACGATCAGGGTGTTCCCGAGATCGCGGAGTTCCGCGAGCGTGTTCAAAAGCCGGTCGTTGTCCCGCTGATGGAGCCCGATCGACGGTTCGTCGAGAACGTAGAGAACGCCGACGAGTCCCGAACCGATCTGGGTGGCCAGCCGGATCCGTTGGCTCTCACCGCCGGAGAGGGTCGAGGCCTCCCGATTGAGGGTGAGATAATCTAATCCGACTTCTTCCATGAACCCGAGTCGCGCACGGATCTCCTTGAGGATCTCCTCCGCGATTTTCCGGTCCCTGTCTGAAAGATCGGATTCCATCCCCTCGAAATGCTCACGAGCGTCCGCCACGCTCTTTTGATTCACGTCGGTGATCGAGGTTCCATCGACCAGCACAGCCCGGCTTTCTGCTTTGAGACGGGTCCCTTCACAGACGGGGCAGGTGGTCACCGACATGTAGTCCTCAATGTGGTTTCGTACCCGGTCCGAGTCGGTTTCCACGTACCGCCGCTCGAGGTTCGGAACCACTCCTTCGAAGCGCTCTTGCTTCCGACGGACACCGTTTTTCGTCTTGGTCTCAAAGGAGACCGTTTCTTCGGTTCCCCAGAGGAATGCATCCTGAACTGACTCCGCAAGCTCCTCGAAAGGCGTTTCGACACTGACGCCGAAGTGATCGGCCACGTTGTCGATCCGGGTCCGGTAGTACGACCGGTCGTAACTCCAGGCTTCGAAGACTGAACGCAGTGGTTTCTCCGGATCGGTGACGACCAGATCGGCGCTGACCTCTTTGGTCTCACCGATGCCTTCACACTCGGGACAGGCACCATGCGGGCTGTTGAAGGAGAACGAACGGGTCTCGATCTCCGGTAGGTCGATACCACAGTGGGTGCACGCCAGATCCTCCGAGTATTCGACCGCGACCGCTTCCTCTTCGTCTTTGGCAGCCAGGTCACCAGTCGAGCGAGCCGTCGAGGTGACATCCGCGTCTTCGGGTGGGTCAGGAAGAATGACTTTCAGAACCCCTTCCGCTTCCTGGAGGGCCGTTTCGACGGAGTCCGTAATCCGTGATCTGGCGTCCTCGCGGACGGTCACCCGGTCCACGACGACGTCTACAGTGTGATCGTAATTCTCGTCCAGGTCCGGCGTGTCCTGGGCGAGATCGTAGGACTTCCCGTCGACCTCGACCCGAGCGTACCCCTCGCTCAACAGGTCCTCGAACAGGTCCTCGAAGGCCCCCTTCTGATCTCGCACGATCGGGGCGGCGATTTTTGCCTTGGTCCCCTCGGGGAACTCGAAAATCCGCCGGACCATCTGCTGGGGACTTTGTTCACCGACCTCCCGGCCACATTCAGGACAATGTGGCGTCCCGACCCGCGCGTACAGCAGGCGAAGGTAGTCGTGCAGCTCGGTCACTGTCCCGACCGTCGACCGGGGGTTGTTCGCGGCGTTCTTCTGGTCGATCGAGATCGCCGGTGACAGTCCTTCGACCGATTCGACTTGTGGTTTGTCCATCTGCCCCAGGAAGTTCCGGGCGTACGCGGAAAGCGACTCGATGTACCGTCGTTGGCCCTCGGCGTAGATCGTATCGAAGGCCAACGAGGACTTCCCCGAGCCGGAGAGCCCCGTCACGACGGTCAGCGTCTCCCGCGGGATAGAAACGTCGAGGTCTTTGAGGTTATGTGCCTCAGCCCCTCGGACCTCGATAAAATCCTCACTCATCGAACCGGAATAACGGACCGTTGAGGGTAGGTCTGTCGGTCGCGGTGATAGAGACCCTCGATACGGCCCAAAGGGTTCCGAATCGTTACCGAATATGTATTCGGTGCAATCTGTCTTGGGAGTCAGTTTGATCGCCAGGGTTCACATCCCGACCATCCGTCTGGTTCGGGTCCGAATACGGGCCAAGTTTCTCTCGTTTTCATTGGCAGTCTCGCGTGCGAGGCGACAGGTCAGAACGGAGCTCGCCCCGGCTACTGCCCCGAAAGACAGCGACGTCCCCCGGAACTGGGGACCCAATCGTTGCCAAAATGGGTTTTTCCGCCACCTACTACCTTATACATCACTGACGCCTTTCATCCGTATGGCAAAAAATGGAAAATCCCCCGAAACGGATGTCACAGGGCACCCGAACCACCCGCAGGTCGATCAATCAGATCGAGTCCTCCCTCGAAATCTCAGGCAAACTGGGGCCCCTGACATCGAGATGCTCGTCTCGACGCGGATCCGCAAGTCCCCGTTTTTCGATAAGTCGTTCAACGAAGAGGGGGCCTGGCAAGCGACAACGTACAACCGAATGTATCATCCGCGAGCATTCGTGGACCCCGAGGACGGCGGAACGTCTGCGGAACACGAGGCGCTGGTACATACAGTCACGCTCTGGGACGTCGCGGTCCAGCGCCAAATTCGCGTGAAAGGCCCGGAAGCTGAGGCCCTCGTGGATTACGTCGTCACGCGTGACGCCACCGAAATCGAGCCGATGAAGGGAAAATACGTCATCGTCTGTACCGAGGACGGCGGGATCCTCAATGACCCCGTGCTGCTCCGAGTCGAAGAAGACGAGTTCTGGTTTTCCATCCCGGATTCGGACCTCATGCAATGGATCCAGGGGGTGAATGTCGGGATGGACTTCGACGCAGAGATCGACGAGATCGACGTCGCGCCGATGCAGATCCAGGGCCCACGGTCCGAGGCGGTTCTCGTCGACCTTGTGGGAGAAAAAGTCAAGGAGATGCCGTATTACGGCCTGCTAGAGGCTAGGATCAACGGCAGCGACATCCTGGTAAGCCAGACTGGGTTCTCGGGCGAGAAAGGCTTCGAGATTTATGTGAAAGACGCCTCGAAAAACGCCGAGCACGTGTGGGACCCGGTATTGGCGAGCGTCAAAGAGCACGGGGGCATGCAAATCGCGGTAGGCCACCAGCGCCGGATCGCCGCGGGGATCCTCTCGTGGGGCCAGGACATGGACCACGAAACCTCCCCATTTCAGGTCAACCTCGGGTATCACGTCCCGGAGGACAAGGACGGCGACTACGTCGGGAAGGCGGAACTTGAACGCCAGAAGGAGCTGATCGAAAACGGCGAGTACCCGTTCACTCAAAAGATGGTCGGGCTGAAGATGGCCGGCGAGCCCATCACGGACTATGCACCGGACTTCTGGCTCGTTTCCGATCCCGAGACGGGCCAGGAAGTCGGCTACGTCACCTCCCCGTGGTGGAACTCCGAACTGGAGACGAACATCGCGCTGGCCCACGTTCCGGCGGCAACGCTCGAGGAGCTAGACGTTCCCCTCGACGATCAGATCTACGAGGAAGATTGGGATGTCGAGTTTGCCGTCCATCTCCCCGACGAATACGCCGAGGAGCCGGGCGAGCCCGTCTATGCGACGGTCTCTGAGGTCCCCTTCCAACCCTCTGTCAATCCGAGCGCCCGAGAGCAGGCAAAGCTAAACGCGAGAACTGACGCGAACGACGAGTAACAAATCTCATCGAGCTGATTCGTCCGGTTCGGCCACCCTGGCCCGCTCGTACTGCACGAGAAAGACACCGAGGAGTACGGCGCCACCGCCGATAATAGAGAGAGTCGACAGTGACTCACCGAGGAGGATCACACCCAAGATCACCGTGAAAACAGGTTCGAGTGTGCTCACAACGCTCGTCCGACTCGCCCCGATGTCAGTCACCGCGGCGAAAAACGTGAGGATCGGAATAGCTGTTGCGAACACGGCGATCCCCACCGCGACACCCCACTGTTCCGGGGTGGCGGGAACCTGTGTCGATCCGGTGAGCAGCCCGTGAGCGAGAAACGTCAGACCGGCCGCCGGAATGACGTGGGCCGTCAACACCATGGCCGAGACCCGCTCAAGGATGGTGCCGCTCAATGTGATATAGCCCGAATAGACGACCGCTGCCAGAAGAACCGTTACAATTCCAATGAAATCGACGTGGGCCGGTTGCCCAGTCACCACCAGCCCCACCCCGAAGATGGCGAGCGTGACGGCAGCGACGATAAGCTTCGTGATCGGTTCGTCCAGGAAGACCGCGGCCAGCAACACCACGATTGCCGGATAGACGTACAGTAAGATCCCGCCCAGTCCCGCCCCGACGATATTGACGCCGGAGAGAAAGAGAAAGCTCATCGCAGCGTAGCCACCAGCCCCAAGGAAGACGGCAATTCCCAAATCGCGGCCTGTGAGCCGCTGGAATCGGCCATGGTAAACCAGCGGGGCCCAGACGAGTGGAGTCGCCAACCCGAACCGAAAGGCAAGCAGCGAGGGGAGAGACATCCCCACCAAATCTGCGAACCGGCCGAAAATGGCCAGCGTACTGAACCCTAACGCGGAAATCAGCGCGAGAAGTACCCCACGGGTCGCCGGTTGCATCAATTCGGAATGCCCGGGGGACCGTGAAACGGTTTTCCATTGTGTTATGACATCCCCAGTCGGTCCCGCCGTGAGCACAACCTTTCCGTATCTGCATCGGTAAGACGAAATAATGACCGAGGATCCGGACGCTAAATTGCAGGATCGAATCGAGTCCTGGCTTTCGATCCAGATGCCACGGATTCAGGCCCATGGCGGGACGAGCGCAGTCCGGGACGTCGACACCGAGACGGGAACAGTCGTCGTGGAACTCGGCGGTGCCTGTTCAGGGTGTGGCATTAGCCAGACGACAGAACAAACACTCGAGGAGGAACTCACGAGTCAGTTCGAGGCGATCACGACGGTCACGGTCCAGTACCACGGTGACGAAGGCTGGGCCAGCGACCAGCCGGAAAACTACATGGGCATCGACCGAAATCAGGGTGGGCGTGGGGGCCACGGAAAGAGTCGGCCGACGACCGATTTCTTCTGAACAGCGGTAGATTAGGACCGCAAGACATCGGCGACCTTTTGGGCGACCCCAGTCGCTCGGTCGGCGACAACCTCCGGCACGTGGCCAGCATCGATCGCTGCGCCCAGTTCGTCCTGATCGACGATGTTGACGGTGCCATCAGGGCGTTTGATCACGTCAATGTAAAGGTCCATATACCGGATCTCCGTGGGGAAGACCTCCACTGGAGTTGCGATGTTGACATACGTTCCCTTCGGCGTTCCTGATTCCCCCCGGTACACGGTCGGATACCACCACCGCCCCTCAGCGAAGCGGGTCGTGGCCGTGTCGCCTGGCTCGCGGCGCGTTCCAATTGCATCGTAACGACCCGAACTGGACAGCTCTCTTGTTACGGTGATACGCTGTTTCGAGACGGTTCGGTCCGTCACCGTGCCGCGTCCAAGAGCGAACTCCTCACCCGTCGGCTTGCTATGGACGATTCGAACGGAATCATCGACCGTCGGTCCGAAGGATTCAGTCGCGGCCCCAAACGGGAACGAATCGATTTCTGAACCCAACGCCTCCACGAGATCGACGGCTGTCCCTGCGTCCTCGCTGCCAGCTTTGAGTCGGTGGTGTCCTGGAATCGTCTGGGTGACGGCCGCTCGTTGCTCGTCCAGGGCAAACCGTGACTCCCGACCGAACCGAACCCAGTTCGTTTCCAGTGGTTGTGCAAGCAGCGCATCGGTCGCATCATCCGCCGTCCCGGCTTCGGCTGAACCCGCTGCAGATCCGTCGGTCTCAAGTGCGTTCTCGATCTCTGTGGCCTGTTCCACGACCCGGGCGAGCGCCGCTTCAAGTGTTGCCATATCCACCTCGGTGGCGGCTGCGTTCCATTCGACACCCCACCGGTCCGGAATCGACACGGAGAGCAGATCCGTCGTGCGAGCGAGTTCGTGGCCCGCGTCCCCAGCAGGCGTGTCCGCAACTGTCGCCTCGACGCCGCGACGAAGCGACGCTATCCCACCCAGGACCCGAATCGCCGTCTCGAGATGAGGGCGCGACTCAATCCACGGCGGGACAGGGTCCCGAACTTGTACGCGAATCGTCTCACCCTCCGACAGATCGCCATCCGCGTTTCGATCGGGGAGATAGGCCTCCGTTCCTGCAATGTCCACAATCATGCCCCGGCCATCAGTTCGATCGACCCGGCCGTCGAAAATCGCCCCCTGGGGCGTCGGGTCGGTCCAAGCGAACGTGTCAATGTCGATATCCGTAACGCGATCAGTGATAGTAGCTGTTGCCACAGGTTCACCCGTGATCGAGAGGCCCAACCGATCCGCAGTCATCCCGATGCGAACGGCTGGATCGCCCGTCGGAAACTCGGCCTCGAACCGGTCCGAAATCGGTGGGGACGGATCGACCACGCGTGGTCCATCCGCCGACTGAAGCCACTCCGTCAGCGCGGTCGCGTAGATCCCTCGAATCCGGACGGGTGGGCCGTCCTCGCCGTCTGCCATAGGCCACGTTGGACGCCGGGGGATTTCACTCCCCGGTTCCGCCGTGCCGAAAGGGGTGAATTTGGCGGAAGCATCTTGGCAACGCCCCCTGAACTACCGAGCATGAATCGCGGGGACCAGGACCCGATTCAGTGGGCAAGCGACGACGATCGAGACCTCCAGGAAATCGCGACCTGGGAGCCACGAACGGTAGTCGACCGACTGGCAACGGTGGTCTACGGCGCGCTTTTGGCCGGAAGCCGAGCCGTTATCATCGGGCTTGCACTCGCGATCGCTATTGGACAGTTCGCTATCACGGCCGTCGTGACCCTTGAAGATCCGATACTGGCAGTCTACATCGCCCTCTCTGTCGTTCCCGCGCTCATACTCGTCGTGGTTCTCTGGCGGACCGACGTGGTCCGGTACGAACCGATCGAGACCATCGCAATGACTTTCCTCCTCGGCCTTCTCTTCGCGGGATTCGCCGCAGTCTTCAACTCAATGCTCCGGGAGTTGTTCGTCGGCTTGGGTGCACTCGGCCTGATCCTCTATTTCTTCCTGGTCGTCGGCCCGATCGAGGAGTCGGTCAAACTGTTGGCTGTTCGGCTTCACGCTTACCGCGCTTCGCATTTCGACGCGGTCATCGATGGCGTCATCTATGGGGCCGTCGCGGGACTGGGCTTTGCCGCTATCGAGAACATGCTGTACATCACCCAACAGTACATGGAGGTGGCCGGAACTGACGTCGGTGGCGTCCTGGTCCCGACCGCCCAGACGGCCGCAGTGAGAAGTTTCGCAGGGCCGGGCCACGTGATTTATTCTGCTTTTGCCGGATACTACCTCGGGCTGGCGAAATTCAATTCAGACAACCGCGGGCCGATCATCATCAAGGGGTTGCTCGTGGCCGCGGCCATCCACGCCACGTACAATTCGCTCGTATCGAATCTCGATGTGGTCGCTGGGTTCGTCCCCTACCTCAGCGGGCTCCCGCCAGCGATTGCCTTTATGGTGTTCGTGATTATCTTTGACGGGTTCTTCTTCGCCGTGTTATACGCGAAAATCAGTCGGTACCGGGACACGTTCGAAGCCGTGGATGGGGCTCGGTTCTACGAATCGAAGGACTGACTCAGATGTCGAGGCGGCCACGCTCATTGTTTGAGCGCCACACCGTCTCCACGCGCTCCCAAAGAACGATGACCGAGGGGAGGACCAAGATTGCTGACAAATAGGCGTATAATACCCCGAGAGCAAGGAGCAGGCCGAACTCGGCAATCACCGGAATCAGTGCGAGATACAACACACCGAGCCCACTCACGGTCGTCAGCATGCTCCCAGTCATCGCGCCGCCGGTCCCGTGGACGGCTTCGGACAGCGCATCGGAGACGGTCTTTCCGGCCGAGACCTCGTCGACGTACCGGTGCATGAAGTGCACGGTATAGTCCACTCCGAGACCGATCGTAACCCCAAGAAGTGGGGCGTTGACCGGCGAAAGGGCGATGCCGAAAAACCGCATCGAGGCCACGAGCATTGCGACCGTAAGCAAGATCGGCACCAGATTGATGATGCCGTAAACGGCTCGCCCCTCCAGTCGCCAGTACGCGAGCAATAACACGATCAGCACCAATACGAAGGCAACAACCAGGCTATTGACTGCCGAGGTGGTAATCCGGTCGTTGACCGACTCCGAAATGATGTAATCGCCCGTCGCGGTCGCATCCAATCGCATGTTCGACGCGATCCGCTCGGCGCCCGTCACCACCTCCTCGTTCGACGCGTCGACGGCCGGGCTGAACTGGATCCGGGTCGATCCGCGGTCCCTGGTCAGATAATTGGTGGCCTCGCCCCCGGCCGATGATTCAAACAAGGCGTCATACACCTGATCGACTTCGCGGTCGGGGACCCCATTGCCAGTCTCGTCGTAGCGATCGATAACATCGGCAAAGGCCCGGTCAAGCACGGCCTGGGTTTGGATAACGTCGAGGACGTTCTCGGCGTCACCCCGGCGACGGTCGGTCGATTCGAAGGCGTCAGGCGGGTTCGAGGTTGCTCGATCGATATCCCGGAGGGCGAAATCCGAGCGAACATCCCGATCATCGACATAGATCGTCACCGTCTGAACGAAGGGTATCTCGAAATCCTCCTCGAGATAGTTCCGTGCCGGCACGAAGTTGTACTGCCCAGGCGCCAGCGGTCCTGGTAACTGGTTGAACGTCTCGATCCGTTCCTCGTTCGGGAAGAAGACCTCCTCGCTAAACTCGACGTCGACCCCCGATCCGTACGCTGCACCACCGGCTCCAAGCACCAATGCGGAGACCAGAACGATAACGGGAGCGACCATGGCGAGTTTCGTCCCGAGAGCGAGGCCCCGACCGATCAGCGATCCCTCCCGACCGATCGGTTTGGAGCCAAAACCGGGGAACCAGGAATCCTGCCGAAGTCGGTCGATTCCGACTTTCGCTGCCGGGAGGAAGACGCCAAAGAGCACGAAGGTAAAGATGATCCCGACACCCGCCACGATACCGAAATCCCGGATTCCCGCGAGGGGGCTCGTCAGGTTGGCCGCGAAACTGAACATCGTCGTGAGCGTCACGATCACGAAGGCCGTCCCGAGTTGATTTCCCGTCTCATCCATGGCCGCCCCGATACCCAAATCACCCGCTCGTTCCTCGCGATACCGGTTGATAGTGTGAATGCCGAAGTCGATTCCGACTGCCAGCAACAGTGGGAACACCGTGAAAATCGAATCCGAGTACGGAATACCCACATATCCCATGAAGCCGAACGTCCAGATCAGGACCATCGCCAGAGCGACCAGCCCGATCACCAGGTCGATGGGATCACGATAGGCGACGATGAGGAACAGCAAGATGAGAACGATCGCTGCCGGAAAGACCACCGCCGAGGAGTCACCGAGGAGTTGTCCGACTTCCTCGTCAAACACGCCGTTCGCGAACATCACGACGTTCTCCCCGACAGTATATGCATCCAATTGATCGACCGCGTCGAGAGTGTCGAACTGCACGTTGGCGGCTTGCTCCGTGCTCGCCTCTGGGGGGAGGTCGTAGGTGATTCCCACCTGGGCCACGTCAGCAGACGCCGATTCGGGCGTGAATCCGACGTCAACCATAAGCCGGTCACCTGTCGCCTCGATCGCCGAGGTGAGTTGCTGGTCAGTGGCACCCTCGAGGACCCGGTACTGGGCCTCGGGGGGCATGGCAGTCGGGTCGAGATGCATCGCGATCACCGACCCAGGTGACGTACTCGAGGCAATCCGAAGTCGGGTGGACGATTCGAGATGCTCCTGGGCCGCGACCATCGAAAGCAGGCTCTGTCTGGAGAGGACGTTCCGCTTCGGATCGAGAAATAGTTGCCCGGTGACACCCCCATCCGCCCGACTGCTCCGTTCAAAGTCCTCCTGCATCGCCTCGTATTCGTCGTATTCCGGCACGTCCTCCTGGAACTGCCCAGCTCCGGTTTGGGTATCCTCAAACGCTGTCGGTGCTGCCGGGAGCATAATAGCCGTTGCGACGACGAAGGCCAGGACGACAAGCCACGGCCGGTCGATGATGAAATGGTCCGCGAGCGCGACCACTGGATTTTGGTCTTGGTCGTCTTCGCCCTCCTCGGATGCCGGGTCAGTACCGATCGACGGTTTGGGGCCGTTCATCGCTTAGTAACGCCACCAGAGTACCACGCCCACAATGAGAGCGAGCACAACCGCACCACCGATCAGCAGGGTTTGCGTGCCGACACCCTCCTCAGTTTCGGGTTCCGCTACATCCACCGGGACCTGAAACGTATCGGAGACATCGGTCGAGCCATCAGGTGTCTCGTATTCGAAGTCCAGTTCGATCGGGTAGGTGACCGGTCTGGCATCGCTTGTGGCCTCGATTTCGAAGGTCACCTCCGCCGACTCGTTCGGTGCCAATTCGGGGATGAAGGCTTCATCCCCTGGCGCTTCGAGCGGACTTTCAGTGTACACAAGCGAGTCGATGTTTTGCACCGTGACGCTGCGCTGGTTGGTCACCTGCAGAACGACCGTCGACGATTCGCCGGCGGTCAAGGCCGTCTCGACCCCGTCGACAGTAAAGGCGTCCCGGTAGGGATCGATTTCGACACGAGCGGAAAGGGCCGAACTCGTGCGGATGACATCGTTGTCCTGATACTCGACTGTGAACTGTAACTGCCGGGGACCGGCATCCGCATCACCGCTCACATCAGTCGGATACTCGAACGCCATGCGCTCACCCGACCCGATCGATGGAAGCGCATAGCGTGTATCTTCCACATAGAGCGAATCGGTTCGGGGCTCGACGACGAGGACTGCATCATCCACTCGTTTCGGGCCCTCGTTGACGAGTTCTCCCGAGATTGTGCCATCGAAACCCACGCGAAGCGTATCAGAGACGGACTCGACAGCAAAAGATTGGGAGTCCCCCACCGGCAACGAGCCGGTGATCTGGAGGGGGGTTGCCTGGTGACCCAACTCGTTCCGGAACTTGAAGGTCGCCTGGAGCGGTTTCTCCCCGGTTGTTACCGATTCTCCCACGGACGCCTCGACGGTGAACGACCGGGTTTCGTTCGGCGCCATTTCGCCCAGGAAGGTGCTCGCGGTTCCGTCACCGATCCGTACCGAATCACTGCCCTGGAGCGTGACCGCTGCCCCAACGGCGGTCTCGGAACCCACGTTCGTCACCGCAACTGTCGTCGTTTCGGTACTGCCCGGTTGAATGCTCGTCTCGATGGGTTCAATGGAGAAGTACGGCTGGTTCGGGACTCGAACCGTGGCTCGAACGGTCGTGGACTTTTGCTCGTCGTCGTGTTCGTAATCAAGTTCGATCGGAAGCTGGTATGTCCCCGGATCGATTTGCTCGGGCGTGACGATGGTAAACGTCACAGGAGTCGGGTCACCATCTGAAAGCGGGCCGACAAACTGCGTTCCGGATCGCACTTCAAATGGCAAATCGCCCTCGGAAAGGGTCGCTCGAACGTTGTAGACGGTTTCGACCTCGTCATCCACGTCCTCAGCGTCGTTTTCAAGATGGATGGTCACTGATTGCGTGTCGCCAGGGTTTACGGTGGGCTCAGTAACGGTCGTGACAAATCGTGGGTCCTCAGCCGCGCCAGCCGGGGCGACTGGCACGAACAGTACGCCAAAAACGACGACGAGAACGATGAGAGTGTGGTGATTCATCGGGATCCGGTTGTGTTAAAATGACGGATGGACGGAGGGATTATAAAGAATTGTATTATAGTACTACTTCGCTGGTTCCGTGACAGTCATGTACCACTAAAGCGAACACAGGACTGAACAAATTGCTATGGATGACTCAGATGCGGTCGCGGCGTTGAAACGACTCGGCCTCTCGAATTACGAGGCACAGGTCTTCGTCGCGCTCCAAGAACTTGGACGGGCCACCGCAAAAACCGTGAACGAGCAGTCGTCGGTCCCACGATCGCAAGTCTACGGTGCAGCCGAGGCACTCGCTGACCGTGGCCTCGTCGAAGTGATCGAGTCCTCACCAAAAGCGTACCGGCCAGTCGGGCTCGAGGCCGCACGCGAACAGCTTCGGTCCCGTCTCGAACGCGAGCAAGAGCGGGCCTTCGAGCACCTCGAAATGTTGCGCAAGTCAACGCCTACTCGAGATGATTCGAACGAGGCGATCTCGACGGTCCGGGGTCGGGCACCGATTACCGATCGGACGACCGATTTGATCGAAACCGCGGACCACATCATCGCGATGGCTGCTCCGGCGAATACAGCGCTGTCCGAATCGATCGTTCAAGCCCTGCGCGATCGGGGGCACAAAGGTGTGACAGTTCGGGTGATGACCGCCGAGCCGTCGATTGCCGACACGTTCGCCGACGATCCGATCGAGGTCTACGTGATGGACGAGGACAACCCGGCCGATTTCGCGGGACGAGGCGTGATGGTCGACGGGTCCACCGTCTTACTGGCCGTCGAACCGACCGATGAAAACGATTCAGAGCAGGCCCTCTGGACGGCCGGAACGACACTCGGGCATATCCTTGCCCAGTTCATGAAATCCGGGATGCAGTCGGGAATAGAGGGGCAGGAGCCACCCGGCTGAGTTACTCCCCGATCTCGGCGAGCCGTTCGACGTACTTCGCGATCACGTCCACTTCGACGTTGACCCGGTCACCGACCACATACTCGCCAAAGCGAGTCTCATCGTAGGTCGTCGGGATGATGGCGATGTCGAAGGTCCTGGCCTCATCGTCCAAGTCTGCGACGGTCAGGCTCACGCCGTCGATACTCACTGAGCCTTTTTCCGCAATGTACTGTTCATAGCCCTCGGGCTGGGCGACGGTAAACGTCCAATCCTCCCCAACCTGCTCGATGGCTTCGACGGTGGTCGTCGTGTCGACGTGCCCCTGAACGATGTGTCCGTCAAAGCTCCCATCGGCTGGCAGCGGTCTTTCGAGATTCATCCGGTCCCCAACCGCGACCGCGTCGAGTGTCGTTTTATCTAGGGTTTCGCTCGCGGTAAACAGCGTAAACCAATCGGCACCGTACTCCTCGACCGTGAGACAAACGCCATTGACGGCGATGCTTTCGCCCTTTTCGAAGGACCCGAAATCGGTCGTCTCGACCCGAATGCGGCGACCGTCTTCGTTCGTGGTGACGTCCGTGACCGTCCCAGTCGCTGCAACGATCCCTGTGAACATACGAAAATATGAAATTGTCAGAACCAAAGCCCTGTCCTTTCTCGATGAAATCGCTACTGGGTCAACGTGACCGTCGAGGCTTCCTGCATCGCGTCCTCGAGGGTCTCTTCGGTTGGTTGGCCGTGAAGGAGGACGTCTATCGGAAGTGTCGGAGCCCCGCCGATGAGGTTCTGCAGCATCACCAAGCGGTTTCGCGCCCGGCTCATCCCGACGTAAAAGACCCGTCGCTCGTTATCAGTGAGGTATGGAACCGTTCCACCTCGGTTCGGGAACTCCAACCCTTCAGGCAAGTCATCGCCCACACTCGCGGCCATCTGCTCGACGACCTTCTCCGTGAGGTCCGTCGCCACGTAGACGTGATCTGCCTCGCGTCCCTTAGCGCTGTGAATAGTCCCCACCCGAACGCGGTTCGGATCAGCGCCGAGGTAGTCCCCCTGGAAGTAGGCATCAATTGACTGGCGCTGTAATCGCGTGACCTTCCGAAGCATGTCAGCGGCAGCCGGCGGTTGGGGCATGAACGGGGCGTATTCGCTGACGAATCCGGGTTCGATGTCGAGGGTTTTGATGTCCTCAACCCCGGCCTCCTCCTCGCGCTCGTCGAGCGCATCTCGCATCTCGTTCCGATCACTCGTGCCAAAGGCCGAATCTTGCAGCATATCCACGAGTCGTCTGGCCTGTAACCCATCAATAGGATCGTCTTCGTTCAGGGCTTCGACGGCCCGGACGTAATCGGACAGTCGATCAGTCCAGAGGCGCTGGTCCGTCAGCGCCTTGAACGGGATGCCCTCGTCAATGAACTCTTCGACGAACTCGAAGAGTTGGTACCGGGCCCGAAACAGAACCATCACAGTCTCGTCCTCGGTGGAGTCGACGGCCCCTCTGACGTTTCGGACTAAATCCAACACCGAGGGACTCTCGATAGCCTCGACGGAGCCGCCTTCTGTGCGAGGGAGCAGGTTCTTCTCCTGGCGCTCCGAGATATGTTCGACTTCCTGTTGGACAACCTCCAGCACGTTCGAGGGGAGGCGGTGGGAGGTGTCGAGAATGACGTCCTCGCCCTCTTCTTCGAGGAGGAGTTTCGGGTCCGCGCCTTGCCAGGCGTAGACGACCTGGTCGTCGTCGCCGGCGATGAACACCGTCTCCATGTGGGGTTTCCACTCGTCATAGACCGCATACTGGAGTTGGGTAATGTCCTGAAATTCGTCGATGACCAGATGGTCCACGTTCGGAAGGAGGGATCGGTCTGACACGCGTTCGAGCATGTCGGCAAAGCCGACCTTCCCCTCAGATCCCTTGTAGGAACGCCAACCTCGTATCGCTTCGGGAATATCGATCCGGTCATCGTCAGTCGGCCATGTCGGCGTGTACTTGTTCCCGACCTGGGCGGTGGAATCGATGTCCGGCGGCAGGCGAACTTCGTCCTCGTTCCACTGAAACGGGATGTCGTACCAGTCAGCGACCTCACGCTGAGTGCGCTGGAGCCACTGACTCGTCGCGATGATCTTGTTCCCAAGCGTTGTCGATCGGGCCGTCCGACGCGAGCCCGAGGAATACTCGTCCTCGTAGGGGAGGCCGTAGTCCTCACAGAACTCCTCCTTCTCGGATTCGCCCACGACGTCCCCACGGGACAGGTTGAGAAGGTCGTAGGCTTTCGCGTGCATCGTCGAGACGTTTCCACGGAGGGCCCTGGGGTTCTCGTCCAGTCGTTCGGCCAGTCGTTCCCGAACTTCGGCGGCGGCCGCTCGGGTGTACGAAACCACGAGAATATCCCGCATTGTTACATCGTCTCGCTCGAGCAGGTCTTCCACCCGGTCAAGGAGTGCCGTCGTCTTACCGCTCCCGGGGCCACCGAAGAGACGGGTGACCACCGGTTCCGTATGACTCATCACACAATAACACGGCCGAGAGCCCTATAAGTGTCCTGACTTCAATCGTTATGACCGCCGCGTCGAACGAGCCTCGCGCACCTCCGCCCCGTCCCGTATCTTGTCCTCACAGTTCGGACAGACACGTGGTTGGGCCACTTCGTCGGGAGTAAATACCCGCACATACGCCTCGGTTACGAAGGATCCACAGTTTTGGCACTGGGGCATGTGTTCATGGAAGTATTGTGAATCTCTTGACTTAGATGTGCCGACTATTTGACCGGTTTTCGAAGCGAACCAACCCGATCGGCGCTCTCAAGCACCACTCTGTTTGGTTCTCCAAAACGGACTGGCTGGTCACTCGAGATTTCGACCGACGGAAACGAAGAACGGAGTTCGCGTCAACCGCCAGGCTGGTTACGGCGACCAACCACAAACCGAACACTCTGTCGCCGATACGTCGTGAAGGCCCCCACACTTCGGGCACTGCTTCTTGTTATAGCTCTGGTCCCAGGTTGCCGTTTCGTGACCGCGAGATTCTAGGAACTGGTCAATGAGACTGTCGTCGGGAGCCGCTGCCTTCGACATACAAGGTGTGTTAAGGTCTACCATCCACTTAACTGTACCGGGCCTCGGACAAAAATGCCGGTAGCAGGCCAAACAAGGGGTTTTTCAGTCGGTTCATGAATTGCGATGTTCGCGTCGAAAACCGGCCGATTCTTCGATTCTCTGCCGAACAGAGCCCTGAAAGTCAGACCTCGATGCCGTACAGGTCCCCGAACTTCCCGTCCACATACTCGATGAACGGATCGACGGTGAATGCACGACCGGTCGCCTGTTCAATGAGCGCGCCAGTCCGGTAGTGTCGCCCGTGACGATGAATCGCTGTTTCGAGCCACTCCGCCAAGGGTTCCGACTCACCGCTCGCAATCGACGCCCCCATGTCAGGTATATCGGCCGTGGCCGCGCCGTGAAGTTGGGCCGCGAGGACACTCCCTAGTGAGTAGGTGGGGAAATACCCGAAGTTGCCATGGCTCCAATGAATGTCCTGCAAAGCACCTTCTGACGGCTGCTCGGGGCGAACGCCGAGATAGTGCTCCATCTTTTCGTTCCAGACCGCCGGCACGTCCGCGACGTCGAGTTCGCCAGCGATCAGGTCCCGCTCGATCTCGAAGCGCAACACGATGTGAAGATGATAGGTAAGTTCGTCGGCCTCGACACGGATCAGCGAGTCCGGCTCGACGCGATTGACGGCTCGGTACAGCGTCTCCCCTTCATCAGGATCGATAGCCTGAACCCGGTCCGCCACCCGCTCGGCAAAATGCTGCCAGAACGAACGTGATCGGCCGACGTGGTTCTCCCAGAGCCGTGACTGAGATTCGTGGACGGTCAACCCACGGTCTTGACCGAGTGGAGAGCCGTAGGCATCATCCGGCAGTCCCAGTGTGTACCGTGCGTGCCCGAACTCGTGAATCGTGCTCAGCAACGAACTGAGCGGCTCAGCTTCGTCGAACCGGGTCGTAACCCGGGCGTCAAACTGCGTCCCTGTCGAGAATGGGTGGGGCGCGGTGTCGAGTCGTCCCCGATCCCAGTCATACCCCAACACGTCGAGCGCATCCCTGGCGAGAGCTTCCTGTGTGGCCGCATCGACTGGCTCTGTAAAGGGATCAGGAAGTGTCACATCGCTTTCCCGTATGGCCTCGATACGGGGGACGAGAGCCTCACGCAGCCGCGTCAGAATTTGTTCGGCGGTCTCCAGACCAAGATACGGTTCGTACTCCTCGAAAAGCACCGCGTACGGGTCCCGGTCTGGATCTATCTGGGCGGCGTACTCGCGAGCCAGCTCGACCTGCCGTTCCAAAACGGGTTCGAAAATCGAAAAATCCTCTTCACTGCGCGCTTCTTGCCAGACGTCCAGTGCTTCCGAACTCGTCTCTGACCGGGCTTCGACGAGATCGCGAGGAACAGCCGCTTGTCTGGTTTGCACCCGTCGGATTTCACGAACTTCAGCTGCTCGCTCCTCGGACAGGTTCTCGCGTTCCAGCGTCTCCAACCAGTCCTCGAGCTGTGGATCGGTCAACAGGTCGTGTTCGAGTGTGGACAACGTCGATCGTTGTTTGGTTCGGGCCGGTGTTCCAGCAGGTGGCATCATGACCTGCTGATCCCAGCCAAGAACCTCCCCAGCATCCTGGAGTGCAACGACCTGCCCGTACTGCTCACAGAGATCCTCGTAGGCCGCACTCCCTGGTTCGTCCATGGGCTACAAACACGCGGCGATCATATCAAAAACCGGGGTTGGACATCCTTTTCAACGCGCCGCCGATATCGGCTAGTATGGAAATCGTCCCGGATACGAGCGTGATTATCGACGGACGGGTCTCCGAGCGGGTTCGCTCTGGGGAGTACGCCGGGGCAACGATCGTCGTCCCGGAGGCAGTCGTCGGAGAACTTGAGAGCCAAGCCAACAGCGGCCGTGATACAGGCTGGGAAGGCCTCAGGGAGCTCGAAACACTGGTCGAACTCGCGGACGAGGAAACGATCGACGTGGAGTACGTGGGTGACCGAGCCGCGGAGTCAGACATCAAACGGGCCGGGGCGGGTGCCATCGACGCGATCATCCGGGATGTTGCCCAGGATCGGGATGGGAAGTTGTTCACCTCCGACCTGGTTCAGGCCGAGGTAGCCAAGGCCAAAGGTATCGACGCTGAGTACGTCGAGCCCAAGGGACGAGACACCGACGCTCTCGCAATCGAGTCGTTGTTCACAGACGAAACGATGTCAGTCCACCTCAAGGCAGGGGCCAAACCGATGGCCAAACGAGGCGACATCGGTGACATGCATTACGAGGTCATCCGAGAGGAGGAGGCGACCGAAACGGAACTCAAGGAGTGGAGCCACGACGTCGAAGAGACCGCCCGAGCCAGTCCCGAGGGGTTCATCGAAATCGACGAGATCGGGATGAAGATCGTCCAATACCGCGATTACCGGATCGCTCTGGCCCGACCCCCCTTTGCGGACGGCTGGGAAATCACAGCAGTCCGACCGATCGTGAAAACCGCACTGGAGGAGTATGAACACTCCGAGGAACTCAAATCCCGCCTGCTCGAAAAACAGCGAGGAATGCTGGTGGCTGGTGCCCCGGGAGCCGGAAAGTCGACGTTCGCCCAGGCGATCGCTGAGTTTTTGGTCGATAATGACAACGCCGTTAAGACCATGGAACGGCCCCGTGACCTCCAGGTCGGGCCGGAGATTACCCAATATACGGCCCTGGACGGCGACATGGCCGCGACCGCGGACTCGTTGTTAATGGTCCGACCGGATTACACGATCTATGACGAAGTACGAAAGACCGAGGATTTCGAGGTCTTTGCCGACATGCGACTGGCGGGCGTTGGCATGGTCGGGGTCGTTCACGCCACCCGGGCCATCGATGCGCTCCAGCGACTGGTTGGGCGCGTGGAACTCGGGATGATCCCGCAAGTCGTGGACACCGTCGTGTTCATCGAGGCCGGTGCTATCGAAACGGTTTATGACGTAACGACGGAGGTCAAAGTACCCGAAGGGTTGATGGAACAGGATCTCGCCCGGCCCGTCATTATGATCCGTGACTTCGAAACCGGCACCCCGGCCTACGAGATCTACACCTTCAATCGGCAGGTCGTCACGGTCCCCCTTGACGGCTCGGAAAGCGTGGACTCAGGCGTCGATCAACTCGCCGAGGCCGAGATCAAACGAGAAGTCAGGTCGGCCGCGAAGGGAGCAGTCGAGGTCGACGTTCAGGGCCCGAACACGGCGATTGTCTACGTCGACTCCGAGGATATTTCGCATGTTATCGGGCGAAACGGGGAGCGCATCAGGCAGATCGAGGATCAGTTGGGGATCGACATCGACGTCCGAACCCTGGAGGACCGTCCCCAAAACGAACAGTCCCAATCGGAGACCCAAGAACAGGGTGAGATCGTCACTCCCGAAATTACGACCCAGCATATCATCGTGCCGGTCGAAGAGGAACGGGCCGGGGAAACCGTCGAAGTGCAAGCAAACGGGGAGTATCTCTTCACGGCCACAGTCGGCCGAGGCGGGGAAGTTCAGGTCTCGCGTGGCAGCGCTATCGCGGAGGAATTGGAGCGAGCGATCGATCGCGAATCGATGATTACAATCCGATAAGCCTCAGGCCGCTTCCACGCCTGGCTCCTCCGCCGTCTCTTCGGCTGGGGTCTGGAGACGGTAGAGGCTCTGTCTGGCGTCTTGGAAGTACACCTGTTCCTTGAGGATTTCACACTCGTCAAGCCGATCAAGGGCATATCGGACCGTCCGAGCCGAGAGCATCGACTCCTCAACGATGCGTTTCTGGGTGAGCGGACCGTCGTGTTCCAGGACTTTGTAAATGAGCTTGGCACTTGGGGGCATGTCGTCGAGGCAGCTTGGTGGTGACATACTAAACCGAACCCGCCTTTTGAGGGTAAGTAACAGGGGCAATCAGTTGGGTATCAAGCGGGAACGAACGGCTTTTGGGCCGCCACACCGAGAACACAGACATGGCAACCGAGACGGACAGTGGTTTGACCGGGCACGTCAGGTCTGTCGCGATCACGTCAGTGACCGCGCTGGGCGGCGTGGTCGCAGGCGTGGCGTCAGCACGGATCACCGTCAGCGCCACGGACCAACTCGGCCTGGCGATTATGGTCGGGATGCTGTTGGTCAATCTCGCGATCTTGCGAGCGATCGGCATCGACATCTCCGACTTTGGGGCGAAAGATCACCTGTTCAACGCGTTCATGACGTTCTCGCTTTGGTATGTAACCTGGGGGGTACTGCTGACCACCGGCGTCACCTTGTAAAATGGCCGACGATAGTATCGCTACCGTCGATCTCGAGCGATGTCAGCCCGACCGGTGCAACTACGAGTGCATCAATTACTGTCCCCCGAACCGCACCGGAAAGGATTGTATCATCCCGCGGGAGGATCGCTACGACGAGGACGAACCGTTCGACGGCGCTCTCGATCAGGTCTGGATCTCCGAGGAGATCTGTCTGGGTGAGACCTGTGGCATCTGCGTGCAGAAGTGTCCCTTCGATGCGATCGAGATCATCAACCTCCCACAGGAACTCTCCGATGAACCGACCCACCGATACGGCGAAAACGCCTTCGCACTCTATGGCCTGCCGATGCCCGAATCAGGGACGGTAACCGGCCTCCTCGGTCCTAACGGGATCGGAAAGTCGACCGCCGTGAAGGCACTGGCCGGGGAGATTACCCCGAATTTGGGCCGCACAACTGACCCACCGGACTGGGACGCCGTCATCGACGAGTATCGCGGGACTGCACTCCAGGATTATCTCGTTGCTGTGCGGGATGGCGAGCTTTCGGTTTCCCGCAAACCCCAGTATATCGACCGTATCCCGGAGCAGTTCGAGGGAACAACCCGAGACCTCCTCGCGACGACGGACGAACGGGATGCCCTCGAATCGATGGCCAAACGGCTCTCCATCGAACCGGTGCTCGACCAGCCGATCGGGGACATCTCTGGGGGTGAACTCCAGCGGGTGGCAATCGCCGCGGCACTGCTTCGGGACGCGGATTTCTACTTCCTCGACGAGATCACGCCCTATCTCGACATCACACAGCGTATCGCGGTGGCCCGACTGGTTCGGGAACTGGCTGAGGAGGAGGGCCGGGCCGTTCTCGTGGTCGAACACGATCTGGCCGTCCTCGACCTGCTGGGTGATAATCTTCATGTAGCGTACGGCGAACCCGCCGTCTTCGGGGTGGTGACACCGCCCAAACCCGTCCGAAACGGGATCAACGAATATCTGGAGGGCTATTTGGAGAACGAGAACATGCGAATCCGGCCGGAGGCCATCGAATTCGAGTCCCACGCGCCTCGTCCGGTGACGAACGCGGACGTGCTCGTGGAGTACCCCGAGATCGAGAAGTCCTACGGCGACGGGGAGTTCTCACTCCAAGTCGAAGGTGGTGCGGTCCACCAGAACGAGGTCTTAGGAATCCTCGGCCCGAACGGCATCGGAAAATCGACCTTTGCCAAGTTGCTAGCCGGACAGCTCGAACCCGATGGCGGGCACGTGGATCTCGGTCTCGAAATCGCGTACAAACCCCAGTACGTCGAGGCCGAGCAAGCCCTCCCGGTCGAAACGTTCCTCCGGGACATCTCGAAGGACGTCGGCACCTCCTACTGGCAGACCGAGATCGGCGAGCCACTCAAACTCGGTGACATCATGGACCAGTTGCTCACGGACCTCTCGGGCGGGGAGCGCCAGCGGGTCGCCATCGCGGCCACGCTCTCGAGAGATGCTGATCTCTACCTGCTCGATGAGCCATCAGCCCACCTCGATGTAGAACAGCGGGTGCTCGCGACACGAGCGATCCGTCGTTACGCCGAGAACCACGAAACGACGGTCATGGTCATCGACCACGACATCTACGTGATCGACCTGCTGGCCGATCGGCTCCTGGTCTTCGACGGCGAACCCGCGGTCAAGGGTCACGCCAGTCCCGCGATGAGCATGCGGGACGGGATGAACGAGTTCCTCCAGAACCTCGGCGTAACCTTCCGTCGTGACGAACGGATGGGACGTCCCCGGATCAACAAACCAGGCAGTCAGCTCGACCGGCAACAGCGCCGGGACGGCGAATACTACTACACACAGTGAATCACCTCGGGGTCATGTGGTTCGAAAGGCCTTCGGCCTTTCGTCATCACGGAAATCTTTGATTGCCGTACGACCCCGGGGTATTCGCCTTGGCCGCTGATAAAACGGAGAATACGGTCGTTTTTGGGTGTTTTGCCAGGCTCAGTGATCGATGTGTTCCCGAATCCGCTCGGGAACACTCGGATCTCGAAGCGTGGTGGTGTTACCCAGTTCCTCGTCATTCGATATGTCCTCAAGGAGCCGCCGCATGATCTTGCCCGACCTGGTCTGGGGTAGTTCGTCGACGAACCAGACGTTTGCCGGGCGAGCGAATTTCCCGATCTGCTCCTCGATGGCCGTGACGACCGCGTCCTCAAGCTCCTCGCTTTGCTCATAGCCGTCACGCAACGTGACATACACGTCCGGAACGGTCCCCTTTTGTGGGTCTTCGCGGCCCGCGACCGCGGTTTTGGCAACGGACTCGACCTCAGCGACAGCACTTTCCAGTTCCATCGTCCCGAGCCGATGACCCGCGACGTTCATGACGTCGTCGAGCCGTCCGAGAATCCGGAAATAGCCGTCATCAGCTTCCACGGCCCCATCGCCCGCCTTATAGACCCAATCCTCGGGGTCATCACTGTCGATATCTGAGAACTCCCGCCAATACTCCTCAATGAACCGATCATCGTCCCCGTGGACAGTCTGGAGCATCCCAGGCCACGGGCGCTCGATTACAAGATTGCCGGCCCTGGCCGTGCCTGCCTCGATTGTGTGTCCCTGGTCATCATAGATGGCAGGTTTGACACCCGGTACCGGTCGGCCAGCCGAACCCGGTTTCATCTCTTCCAGCGCCGGCAAGTTAGTGATGAGATGCCCGCCGGTTTCGGTCTGCCACCACGTGTCGACGATTACCGCGTCACCCCCACCGATATGTTCGTAGTACCAGAGCCAGGCCTCGGGTTGGATCGGTTCGCCGACCGTCGTCATGTGCCGGAAGTCAAAATCGTACTGCGCGGGAATGTCTTCGCCCCACTTCATGAACATGCGCACGGCGGTTGGTGACGTGTGGAAGATATCCACATCGTATTTCTCCGCGATCTCCCAGATTCGACCCTTGTGCGGGGCGTCGGGAGCCCCTTCGAACATGACACTGGTCGTCCCGAGAGCCAGCGGGCCATAGACGATGTAGGAGTGGCCCGTTATCCACCCGATATCCGCCGAACACCAGTAGGTGTCCTCGGGTTCGATGTCGAGAACGTATTTCGAGGTAGCCGCTGCGTGGGCCAGGTACCCGCCCGTGCGGTGCTGGGTCCCCTTCGGCTGGCCGGTGGTTCCTGACGTATACATCAAAAAGAGCGGGTCTTCGGCGGACCGTTCGACCGGGTCCACCTCCGCGCCCTTCTTCTGCTCTTTGACCTCGTCGACGAGGACGTAGGGATCCTCACTCGTGATCTCCACATCCGGATGAAGTTCGTCGTTCCGTTTGAACAGCAAAACTGTCTCGACGTCGGTCTCGGCGAGTTCCAGCGCCTCGTCAGCTTTGGCTTTGTGATCGAGAAACTCGCCCCGGCGGTAGTAGCCATCTATCGTGACGACAACCTTGGAGTCGGCGTCGTCGATCCGATCCGCGAGCGCCTGGGCCGAAAAGCCTCCGAAGACGGCGGAATGTGGGGCACCGATCCTGGCCGCCCCCAACATCGATACCGGCAGCGCCGGAACCATTGGGAGGTGCAGGGAGACGATGTCGTCTTCTCGGACCCCGACCTCACGATACACCGCCGCCATCTCGTTGATGCGGCGGTAGAGGTCTTGATAGGCGATTCGCTCGGTATCACCGGGTTCGCCTTCCCATAGCAGGGCCGTCTGGTCCTTGCGCTCGGGGAGATGGCGGTCGACGGCGTTGGCCGAGGCGTTGAGCGTCCCGCCCGTGAACCACTTGTAGAAGGGGGGGTCCGAATCGTCGAGAACGGTGTCCCATCGAGAGTCCCAGTCCAGCAGCTCGGCCCACTCCTCGTAGGCCTCGGGATACTGGTCCTCGAATCGGTCGTAGACGTCGGGGTTGGTCTCGTTGGCCTGCCCGACAAACTGGGGTGGCGGTCGGAAGTACTCCTGTTCGTCCAGTCGGGCTTCGATGTCGCCCGTATCCGCTTCCTCAGACATGCTTCTCTCTCATTGATTCGAGGCGATCATTTAGGTCTTGTTGCCCGAGCCAAGACTCGCCACCGGAAAAAGTAGGGCACCAACAGTTCGGAAAACCCGCTAACCAACAGTTCGGAGGTCGGGCTAACCAACAGTTTGGGTCAGGTCAGAACAGTTCGCGCTGACAGGAGCCACACAGGGTCTCTTCCTTTCGGTCGACTTCTTGGACCGTCGGGGAGAAACTCATCGCACATCGATTGTTCTCACAGTGATCCAGCCCGAGCATGTGTCCCGCTTCGTGGATGACCTCTTTCCGCAGGCGGTCCGTGAACACCTCTTCGGCCGAAAGACGCGAGAACCCACCATCAGAAGAGGTGCTGAGACGATTCGTGGATACGACACAACTCCGCCCGTCGAGATACGCGAGTCCGAAGACGTAGTTCCGGCGGCGGTAATACAGGTCCGCAGTGGTCAAACCGATCGATTTCGCGCCGCGGGTGATATCGGCAGCGAGTTCGATAAATGACTCCGCATGATATTGGCCGCGACCGGAGTCATAGGCATCTTGTGGGAGGTCCTGATCGTGGGCGACAGACACCTCGGCATCATAGACGGAACGAAGCACGGCAGAGGCTTCGCGTTTGACCGGTGGAGGGATGTCCCCGATCGGAACCAGGTCGACGCGCATGAGACACCTTTTCGTCCCATCGGGCATAAACATCTCGCCGTGAACCGCTCGCCACCCAGCCTTCTCGAGGTGCTTGCACCCTACGAGCAGCTCCTCGAGGTGGGGATCGGGCACCGAACTAACGTCGCAGCGACTCTGGCAGCGGCTGACGCCGATGTAACCGCACTCGACGTCACCGAGCGAGATGTCCCCGCTGCGGTCAGATTTCTGATCGAGGACGTGACCGATCCAGATCCAGAGCGCTACGATGACGTCGATGCGATTTACGCGCTACGACTGCCGCCGGATCTCCAGGTGCCGGTTGCCGACTTGGCAAAGACACTCTCGGTCCCGCTGTATTTCACGACGCTCGGCGCCGATCCGTCGGTCGTCCCGACCGAGATTCGGACGATTCAGGAGGGGGCACTTTATGTTCTCAGCGACCGCGGTGGTTCGGGCCCCGATCAGTGACCCTGGCCAGAACAACACACGTTTCATTGGGGCGGGGCCGGGCTAGGCAACTATGGAGGTCGACACTGTGGTTCTCGACATCGACGGGGTGCTCGTGGACGTCTCGAACTCCTATCGACGCGCAATCGTCGATAGCGTTCAGGTGGTCTACGGTAAGACGATCCCAAAGGCCCGGGTCCAGTTGTTCAAAGATGCAGGCGGATTTAACAACGACTGGCTCGTGACGGACGCGGTAGCGCTGTTCGTTCTGGCACGGTCCGCCAGTCTTGATTCGAAACTTGAGGCGTTCACCGCGGCAATCGAACACGCCGGAGGCGGACTCGAGGGGGCCAAATCGGTGGTCCGGGAGCGACTCGATGCCGAAACGGCAGCGACTGTACTCGATAGGTGGGAGCCCGACCGGCTGCGAACGGTCTTTCAGCAACTCTATCTCGGGCCAAAGGCCTACCGTGACCTGGAAGGCGGAGAGCCGGACTTGTATGACGAATCGGGGAGGGACACCAGTATCGAGTTGCCACCCGACGGGTACATGGCAAACGAACCAGTGCTCATCGATCACGACACGATCGAGGCGCTGGATGAGAACTTCGAACTCGGAGTCGTCACCGGACGTCCACGGGCCGAAGCAAAACTCGCCATTGACCGAGTAGGCCTCCCGGTCCCGCCCGAGCGGCTCTTCGCGATGGGGGACTGGCCCGGAAAGCCGGATCCAGCCGGGCTAATCACTGTTACAGAGCGGGCAGGTGGCACAGCGGTCGCCTTCGCTGGAGACACCCAAGATGACATTCGGACTGCCACAAACGCCGACTCGAACGATTCGGAGCGACGGTACGAGGGGATCGGTGTTCTCACGGGCGGGCTCTCAGATGAGGAGGGGAGGACGGCCTTCGAGGCTGTCGGAGCGGAACTAGTCCTCGAGTCGGTCACCGAACTCCCGGACCGATTGCACCCGCTCTGAGGCTCCCCGCACAATCCTTAACGCCCGCCGGACCCTCTCAGTGGCCATGCGAATTGCACTTCTCGGTGGCACCGGTGCCCTTGGTGGCGGGCTTGCCCTCCGATGGGGGCGTGACTCTCAGCACGACCTGGTCATCGGCTCACGGGATCCCAAGCGAGCCCGCAAAGCGGCTGGGACGTATGAAGCAATCCTCGATGCTCACGGGGTCGAACGGTCAATCACCGGGTTCGAGAATGGCATGGCAGCAGAGCGCGGCGACGTCGTCGTGCTTGCCGTCGCTCCGTGTCACCTCTCGGACGTGTTTGGGGACATCGGGCCGCGACTTCCCAGCGATGCCATCGTCGTGACGCCGGCTGTCAGTATTGGGGACGGAGAGAACGGAATGACCTACGAGCCACCACCACAGGGGAGCGTCGCGGCCCTCGTCCGGGAGGAAACACCCGCGAGGAATCCAGTCGTCGGGGCATTTCACACCCTTCCGGCCGATCGTCTGCAGTCCCTCGAAGAGTCACTCGACATGCACACACTCGTTTTCGGCGACGACGAAGCGGCGATAGAACGGGTCCGATCGCTTGCTGGGGAAATCACGGGGCTCGAAACACTCCTGGCTGGCCCGCTCGAAAACGCCCCGGCGGTGGAGTCAATCACGCCGCTTTTGCTGACACTCGGGCAACAAAACAACACCACGGGACTCGGGCTCAAACTAACAGATTAGGCGCCGGCCGTTTCCAGGGCCGCTTCGATAGGTTCGCGCTGGGTCACGCCGACAAACCGTTCGACGACCTCGTCGCCGGCCGTGACGATGACGGTCGGAATCGAACGAACCGAATACTCGTTTGCCATGTCGGGGTTCGTGTCCACATCGATGAACTCGAAGGTGACCTCCTCCTCGTAATCGTCCTCGATTTCCTCGATTATCGGGTCCTGTGTCTTGCAGGGCCCACACCAGTCCGCGTGAAAGTCGATGAGAGTGACGTCAGTCATCGCGTACGCAGGTTACCCCCGCGTCTCGCATAAGGGTTGCTCTCGGGGCTCGCCCGAAAGGTTTAGGCGCGTCTCCATCCTTCGGTCGAACATGAGCAGCGGCAAGAACTCGGGCGGGCTGATGTCCAGTGCCGGCCTTGTCCGGTACTTCGACTCGGAGAGCACGAACGCACTCACTATGGATCCGAAGACGGTGATCGCGTTCGGTGGGCTCTTTGGCATCCTCGTGCGTATCCTGACCATCGTCTCCTTCTAACCAGGAGCGGGCATCCTTTCTACCTGCAACTCCCAGCGGTAGTATGGACGCATATATCGACGGAGTCCGGGTGGCCGGCACCACCGACGGCCCCGTACCCGTGGTCCTCATCGGGGTCAACGATAAGGATTCGCGCCTCCTCCCAATTTTCATTGGCTTCGACGAAGCGGTGAGCATCGCCCGTGGCTTGGACGCCAGGGACATCGGTCGGCCGCTGACACACGACCTCATGCTGGACATCATCGAGGAACTTGGTGGCCGGATCGATCAGGTCGTCGTGAGCGGCCTCGAGGAGGGGACCTTCGTGGCCGACCTCCACCTCGATACCCCACGCTCCGGGGCCGTCATCGATGCCCGCCCGAGCGACTCGCTGGCCCTCGCGTCCCGAACCAATGCCTCCATCGCCGTCGTCGAGGACGTGTTTGAAGAAGGCGGTCGGCCAGGCGAGGAATTCGAGGACCTCGAGGACATCAGGGAGGTCACGGAGCTATGAGTGAGGATATCCTGGTTGACCTATTCGAGACGATCGAATCCCGCAAGGAAACGCTCCCCGAGGACTCCTACACGGCAGATCTTTTGACCCACGAGAAGGGGGAAAACGCGGTCTTGGAGAAACTCGGTGAGGAAACGACCGAACTCGTTCTGGCCGCAAAAGACGACCAAGGGGAAGAGGTAGCCCACGAAGCGGCGGATCTAGTCTATCATCTCCTCGTTCTCCTTGCCATGCAGGACATGGAGGTCGATGACCTGCTGGCGGAACTCGAAGCCCGACACGGCGAGTGAGAAGGAGTCGAGGCCGCGCCCGACGCCGATAAACGGCCTTTTACGTGCCCACAAACTACCGAAGGATATGATTTTTGAGGATCTCCAGACCACGCCCACCGCCCCGGAGCTCCTCGACACCGCGTTCTCGCGAGCGGCCAGAGCCGGCCGGTCCAAACACGGCGTCGAGGCACAACAGTCGATGCTTCAAACGGCCTCGAACGTCCTCAGCGACAACCTCGAGTACGTCGTTCGGGACTGGCCGGACTTCGAGACGGTCGATCCCTTCTATTACGAACTCGCAGATGCGCTCGTCGGTGTCGATGACCTCCGCCAGCACCTCTCCGAAGTCTCCTGGGCGGGCCACAAGACCCACGAACTGGGCCGGGAATATATCGGACGGCTCCCCAAAGGGGACGCCGACGCGGCCCGGAAGATCCGCAAACAGGGCTTTGCCCGCATGGGATCAGTCTTGAACGAGGTGGCCGAGGATCTCGAGGCCATCAGCGAGGCCCGTGACACACTCAAAACCCTCCCCGACATCGACCCGGACGCACCCACCATCGTCGTAGCTGGCTACCCCAACGTCGGGAAAACAGCCTTCGTCAATGCGGTCACTCGAGCCCACAACGAAACAGCCGCCTATCCGTTCACGACGACCGGAATCAATGTGGGCCATCTCGAACGCGACCACATCACGTACCAGGTCGTGGATACGCCGGGGCTCCTCGACAGACCCACAGAAGAGCGAAACGAGATCGAGTCCCAGGCGACCAGTGCACTCTCACACGTCGCCGATCTTGTATTGTATTTCTTCGACCCGAGCGAAACCTGTGGCTACCAACTCACGGCACAGGAGTCCTTGCGGGCGGATATCGAAGCGACCCTCGACGCCCCGATGCTGATCGTCTGTAGTAAAGCCGACGTGTCACAGGAGATCGAGGCGGACTTTTACATGACGATTCCGTCAGAAACCGAAACGGAGGTCGTCGGCGACACGCCGGACGTCGTCATCGAAGCAGCGATCGAGACCCTCGACGTAGAGATCGAACTCCCCTTTGAGGAGTAACTCCGGTCGGCCTCGCTCACGTCGACAGTCAGATACCGAACTTCGACGTCGGCCGAACCCGCTGCAGCCTCGGCTATCTGGGATTCGAGCACGGCAGCAAGGTCCGATGGTTTCGTGACGCCCTTCGCAACCCCAACAGTCACGACGACGCGGTCGACGTCCCGGTAGAGCATCGTCTGTTGGTACTGAAAGTCGACCTCGAGGAGTTCGGCCTCCCCGTACTCCGCAAGGGTCCCCTCAACCGTCATTTGGGCCTGTTCTTCGAAGGTCGATGTCTGATACGCCGCATAGGTCGTCGCCCCGAGAAACACTGAGAGGGCAGCGATCGCGACGGCCAGAACTGCGACCCGTTTGAGCGTCGCACTGCGGGCCTCCGAGAGTTGAAACCACTCCTCGGGTTGGTAGCCTTCGTACCACAGGACGAGGAGCGCGGCGAGGTTGATCGAGAGGACGTTCACCAGCACGAGCACTGACGCACCGACCACCGCCTGTGGCATTGCCCACGCGATCCCGATGCCGATGACGGCCGTCGGCGGGACCAACGCCGCTGCGATCATGACGCCCACGAGGGCGGTCGAAACCCCCGTGGAAAGGCTCAAAGCCCCTGCGACGCCCGCGCCGAGCGCGACCGCCAACGCGAGGAAATCGGGGGAGAGGCGACCGCTCACCTGTTCGATCGCCAGCAGATCGATCCCCGGTGGGACGAGGTTCACGGCTCTGGCGAACATCGCAAAGATCGCTGCCGCAGCGATTGCCACGGCGAATCCGATCGCCTGCCGAGTCACCCCTTCGACGAACAGGTCCTGATCGGCGACAACTGACCCGACACTCGTTGCCATCGCGGGACCAATGAGCGGTGCAATAACCATCGACCCGACCACGATAGCCGGCGAGTCAAGCAGGATCCCCGCCGTGGCGACCACGGCGCTGATGACCGACAGCACCACGTAATTCTCGAGGTTGGGAGCGAGGTCCTCGACAGTCGTCACGAGTTCCTCCCGGGCGATTTTCGCCGGGTCCTCATTCGTCTCTTCTGCGTACTGCTCCTGGAGGGCGTCGAATTTTCGGGAGACGATGGTTTGGGCGTCGAGAACGACAGTGGTGGATTGTTCGTCAACCCCGGCCTCACGCAGCGCGGAAAGAACGTCTTCGACGGCCTCGGTCGGGAGCGGAAACGAAACCACCGCTGCGACTGCACGGTTGCTGGTTTCCTCTGAAACCACGTAGTCCACGTCAAAGGAGTCGAGAGTCTCGAGGACCGCCTGCTGTTTGCCAGTCGGTACTGTGACTTGAACCAGCCGCATGCACCGGATTTCGACGGTCAGGGACATAAGCATTGGCGCAGCCTCTGGACTGTCCGCAGGGTCACAACCCGTATATCGACGGACCGACAAGTGAGGGCATGTTCGACACGCGTCCGGACCGTTCCAGGGAAGTGGTTCTCGTGGGCCGGTCCAACGTCGGGAAGTCCACGCTCATGCGGGAGCTCACCGGACACTCCTTCAATACCGGCCGGAGCCCGGGTGTCACCCGCTCGCCCAACCACTACGACTGGGCCAGCGAGGACTTCATGATCAGCGATCTGCCGGGTTTCGGATTCATGTCCGGGGTGGCCGAAGAGACCCGCGAGCAGATCAAAACCGACGTCGTCCAGTATCTGGAGGCCTACGCCGACCAGATCCTTGTCGGGGTTTTAGTCCTGGATGGCAAAGCTGCAGTCGACATCATTGACCGCCACACGGAGGCTGGAAACCTCCCCCACGTCGTGGAGTTCTTCTCGCTCCTGGAGGAGTTCGGGATTCAGCCCGTCGTGGCCGTGAACAAGATCGACAAGGTCGATACTACTGACAAACGACTGGACGAAATCGCTGAGCGACTGGGGATGATGCCACCGTGGACCCAGTGGCAGGATGTCATCGCCCCGATCTCGGCCAAACAGGGACGGATCAAGGCCCTGGAGGAGGCTGTCTGTACGCATCTCGAAGCCGAACGGGTCGAAGAACTCAAGCAGTTTTTCACCTAAGAGCGGGCGACTCGGGAGAAAACCTCGTCACAAGGGGCTCGGAGGGGGTAACTCCTCGTCACTGTCGCCCAGGGCAAACTATTCGCTCCGACCGGTTAACGATTTGCCATCCAGGTACCGAGGTCGGCATGGCGATCGGCCACCGCCCCGATCTCAGTGCCATCGAGTGCCCCCTTCTCAGTGAGGACCCTATCAATCAGTTCGCTCTCGATTCGCTCGAAATGAGGGTGGACTGTTCGGAGCGGCGATGCAGTTGCATCCGCCACCTCCGAGTCCGGATCGATACGGGTCTCCACGGGTCCGGAACTGATTTTTGCGGTCGCGGCAGCAACGGTCATCGGGACGGTGAACCGCTCGGCAGCTAGGGCCGCTGCTCTGGTCCCGACTTTGTTGACAACCGCGCCGGTGGCACCAATCGTATCCGCGCCAACCAACACGATATCTGCAGTCTCGACCGCTCGTGGGATACTCGTGTCTTCATAAAGAGTCACGTCCTGGCCCCGTTCTGCGAGAGTCTTGGCCAAGGTCTTCCCTTCACCACCCGGGCGCGAGAGAGCCACATTGACGGACTCAGGTAATCCCAGCTCCAGCGCTCGCTCGACAGTACCCGATCTGGACAGCGTGAAGACGGTTCGGCCCTCGATCGCCTCGGCGGCCCGTTCAGCGGTATCCCGATCCGCATGGAACGCTCGTTTCAGTCCGTCATGAGCGACCTCTCGAAGAGCCTCCGGCCGTTTCCGCTCGCTGACCGCCGCCATCGCCCGATCGATCCGAACTCGGACAACAGCCATCGCCTCCCGGGCTGCCCGCAAGTCTGCCGCGAGGTCAGCGAGCTTCTCCCACCCGCCATTTTCGGCGGCGACGAGTGTGGCTTCGTCTCGGAGTACTTCGAGGGCCCGCCGAGAGATGGTTGCGGAGCCACCCTTCGTATCAGCCCCAACCGATTCGAGCGTGGGGCGCACCCGCTCCCAAGAGGTCCACAACTCGGGCACGGTCTCCCGCTCGCGGATCTTTGGTGGGGACACCCAGGCCGTTTCGGTCGTCTCCCAGTTCGGCGTGATCGTCCGGGTCTCAGTTTTGAATCGGAAGGGGTTGACGGTCCAGCGAATGTCCAAGTCCGAATCCGGTACCTCGAACGGTTCGCCCCGGTTGATCTGGGTGACTGCGTCGGATTCGAGGCCGGTTTCCTCTCGGATTTCCTGTCTGGCTGCGGTTGCCGGTGTGTCTTCCACGTGGCCGGCGACCGCGCCCCACGCCCCCGAATACGAACCCACCTCCTCGCTTCGGCGGAGCAACAACATGTCGCCTCGGTGAGTAAGAAAGACGGTGACGACTGTCCGTTCCTCCATATGTGTCCTTCGAGAGGTGGGCTCTTTGTGTTTGCCCGTGTCGGTACGAGTGATTTTCCATCTCCGCAGAAAGCGACGCGGGCACCCCAGCAGTCGTGATTCGGGATTTCGACTGGGGAACCCCCGGCCAACCAAGGAACTCTTTCGCCCCAAAGAACGGGAGTACCAGAAAGAAATTTCCAGGCGTGAGCGTAAGAGAATTACGGCCAGCCACTGAGCAGGTTCGAGAGTCCGCCAAGAGCCAACCCACCAGTCACGCCAAACGTAATTGTGAGGACGACGACGGCGACAAGGAGCAAGACGGCTGCGACCGGGTCGGTCGCGGCCACGCTCCCGAACGTCGAGATGGCCTCGATAAGGTCAGCCAGGAGCCATACCATATGTCGAGTTGGGGGAGCAGCCGTATAAATCTCGCCCGAAGTCCCGGACGGGACCGGCCCGAGGTGAGCCGAAAACAAGTCCTGAACGCGCCAGACCGAGGAACAACCAGGGGTGCCGGTTTTCCCGTCGACAGTGTTTAATATATCCCTTCCGTATCGATGAGCGTAATGTCGGAAGTCTGCTCGACGTGCGGATTGCCCGAGGAACTCTGCGTCTGTGAGGACGTCGCGAAAGAGTCCCAGGAGATCTCGATCCGCATCGACGAGCGCCGTTACGGAAAGGAAGTCACCGTCATCGAAGGATTCGATCCCAGCGACGTGGACCTCGACTCGCTGTCATCAGACCTCAAATCGAAGATGGCCTGCGGGGGCACTGTTGACGACGGGGAGATCGAACTCCAAGGTAACCATCGCGATCGCGTCGAGGATTTCCTCCTCGATCGCGGGTTCAACATCGCCTAAGCGTCCCGTTTTCCGGACAGACCGGATTCGTTAGTCGATCGCCGTCGATTCGAACTGCTCCAGACTGTCGGCTGTGGCTTCGCCCCGTGCCGTGAGTTCGTAGGTCACGTAATTCCCGTCCCGGTCCGTGCGGACGAGCCCGGCCTCTCGGAGCTGTTTGAGATGATAGGAGAGTTTGGAGTACTCCACGTCGAATACCTCGACGAGGTCACAGACACACAGCTCCGAGACGGTTAACAACCCCAAGATTCGAAGCCGCCGCTCGTCGGCCACAGCTTTGACGACCGCGACCTGGTCCGCAATATCCTCGCTCGCTACCGTCTTCAGGTCGGCCATCGTGTCCGCGTGAACGCGAAACGTCTCGGCGTCTTGTTCCATTCGTCTCATCGAACGGTTTCGAGTGTAAAGAGTGTGTTTCTCACGCCGAAGCGAAGATATCCGTGAGTGTCGCCACGTCGGGCACCTCGCCCTCGATGACGATATCGCCGTCGACAGCTACTGCCGGCGTGTGCATGACACCCCGATCGATGATCTCCATATCGTCTTCGACCTTCGAGATCTCCTCGGGGGTGAAATCGAGTGTTTCGACCGCGCGATTCACGTTCTTTTCGACTTTCTTGCACCGGGGACACCCGGGACCAATGATTTCGATGTGCATGGGTGTGTTAGGCCATCGTTGCAATCGAGGCGAGACCAGAGATTGGAGTTCGCTTTGCCTCCGACCGCCTGGAATTGAGCACGATCCGAGACGAGACGACCCTGGAGATGCCGCCACCGATGAAAAACGCCGGGACGAGACAGGTGAGAACCTGGAGTTTTCGGTCCGAGACCGTCTTGTCGAATCCAGTCTGTCGGACCGCCGCGGCGAGTTCGAGCATGGCAGCTATTCCAACGTACTCTCAAGCAGGAGGTGATAAAACGCTAATGGTTTCAAATTTCTTTTGAACCGACATCGGAGTTCGGCCGGGCTGGGAGTTCAGTTGCAGCCATGGTTTTGCATCCCGGAGCGATCCGGATTGAACAGTCTCTCAAAGGCTAATACAGGTGGGCAAGAGCAGCTACACAACGCCCAGGGCGCGTATATTCAGCAAACCCGATATCAGGAGCGTGAACCCCTTAAGGCTCGGTCTCGTGGTAGAAAGCCAATGAGATTGGATTTATGAAGGGGACGACTGACCGAATTCACGTTCTTCATGTCGATGATGAGCCAGATTTTGCCGACATGGCCGCCGAGTTTCTGGAGCGGGAAGACGACCGGATTTTCGTCCAGACGGCGACGAATGCTTCGGACGGGCTCGAAGTTTTCGCTGACACCGATATCGACTGTATCATTTCCGACCATGATATGCCAGGCCAGAATGGCATCGAGTTTCTCGAAACCGTCCGGGAAAAACGTCCCGGGCTTCCCTTTATTCTCTACACAGGGAAAGGCTCCGAAGCGGTTGCTAGTGAGGCGATCAGTGCTGGAGTTACCGATTACCTCCAAAAAGAGAGCGGGACCGAGCAATATGAAATTTTGGCGAATAATATCGTCTCATCGGTCCAAAAGTACCGGAGTGAACAGGAACTCGAGGACCTTCGTCGGCGATATACCACGTTGGTCGAACAGAATTTCATTGGTATCTACATCATTCAACATGGGGAGTTCGTCTATGTGAACCCGCGGCTTGCAAAGATTCATGGCTACGATGATCCCACGGAAGTTATCGGGATGTCACCGTTGGATCTCGTTGCTCCCGAAGAACGTGACAAAGTCCAGGCCAACCTCGAACGGCGATTTACGGGCGAGGTGGAAGAAATCCGGTATCAAACGATCGGACTCCGGAAAGACGGCGAACGAATCGACATTGAATTACATGGCTCCCGGATCGAACATGATGGTGATACGGCCGTTATCGGTGCCGAGTTAGATATTACCGATCGCAAAGAGCGGGAACGTGTACTCACGGCGGAGAAAGAGCGGTACTCGGCACTTGTCGAGCAAAGTCACGATGGGATACTTGTTCTGCAAGATGCGGAGATCAAGTTCGTGAACGATCAGGCGGTAAATATTTTAGAATACGAAGAACCCGAGTTACTCGGCAAACCGTTTCTTGATATCATTGCGCCACAAGATCGAGATCGGATTCAGGATCGATACCGTCGCCGACTTGATCCCGAGACAGAATCGCCACCTGCCCAGTACGATCTCCAGTTCCTTACAAAAGCCCGCGAGCAGCGCTATGCAAATATATCTGCGGCCAAAATCCAATTCGACGGCAAACCTGCTGATTTAGTCACGTTCCGTGATATTACCGAGCGAAAAAAACACACACGCCGGCTTGACACACTCATCAACAACCTCCCGGGTATCGTTTATCGTGCCCAGAATGATCCTGACTGGCCGATGGAGTTCGTCAGGGGTGAATGCGAATCACTGGCGGGTTATTCCGCTGAGGCTATCGAGGAGGGGGAGATAACTTGGGGAGAGGACATCATTCACCCAGCGGACCAACAAGCGGTCTGGGAGTCGGTCCAGAAGTCACTCGA